>JAUUYD010000179.1 GCA_030590585.1 Spirochaeta sp. | reverse complement strand
AGGAAAAGCCTCCGATCGGACTTGAACCGATGACCCCAGCCTTACCATGGCTGTGCTCTACCGACTGAGCTACAGAGGCATGCAAGCGTCGGTGATAATATCTGCGGGTCTTTGTTATGTCAACCCGAATAAAAAAAGAAATCCCGTTAAACACAGCAAGGATCATGCCTACCGGGGTAATTCCATAAATGTCCGGTTTTTAAATAATTACCTCTACTGTTTCAACAATTCCGCTGCCGATTCCCCGTACCGCAGGTAAGCTTCATTATATAAGGATACAACAGCAGGATCAGGTTCGACAATCCTGCGGATTCTGACGTAAGTTCCTATCGCCTCAACAGGAGAATCAAATCGTCCAAGAGCCGTGGAGGCACAACAGGCACAGCCGGCAAGTTCGGCATCCTCCGTTTCGGGTATGAGCAGCCGTCTGCCGGTGATATCGGCCTTCATCTGATTCCATACCTGTCCCCGGGCCTGCCCGCCTGTTACCCGCATCTCAGATACCCGAAGATTGGCTTCTTCAAGAAGTTCAATACCGCGTCTTACTGCAAAACCAATGGCTTCCATCACCGCCCGTCCCATCTCACCACGACCGTGCCCCGGCTCCAGATGATGAAAACTTCCACCACCGAACTCCCACAGGGTATTACCCCTGTATCCAGGAAAAAACAGTGGAGAAGCCGCTCCGGGAGGTATTTTATCAACTTCAGAAAGTGTTTGCTCATAATCCATTCCTTCCTGACCGGTGAGCCGCCTGTACCATTCGAATACCGCGCCGGTAGACGAAAGGATAGCTGCTATATTCCAATATGGTTCAACAGCATGAGGCAGATCCCTCAGCCTCAAATCCCCTGAAGGCTTCAAGGCACAGTAATTAATACCTTCACTGGTTCCCGCCCTATCGCAGACCATACCCGGCTTGACAGCACCGGATCCCAAAAGGGCTGTCATAAAATCCGACCCGGCGGCCACAACCGGCAGCCCCCTCTCCAGTCCGAATTTCACCGAAGCCTCTGCGGTCACTACTCCGGCAATACCTCCCATTGGAATCATTTCAGGAAAAAGAGCGGCATTCAGCCCGTAAGCTTCAAACTGCCCCTCATCCCAGATGTAAGGCCGAAACCCTTCATGCGGCAGAGTCATCGTCTTTCTGCCGGTGAGCCGAAACTGCAGCCATTCGGGACAGGATAAAAGGGTTCTCGTTCGGGACCACGTGCCGTGGTCATGGTGTTTGAGCCACTTTGCCTTGGGGAGATAGTAAGAAGCCTGTCCGTCTACCCGAATAGAGCGCTGATGAAGCCACAGGTCTGCGGCGGCCAGGGGCTGCCCGGATTCATCACATGGCACCAGGGTTGGACCGTTACCGCTCAGGGCCAATGCCGATAAACGGGCGGCAGGTAAACAACGAAGCGCTTCCAAAAAGGCCTGTTCCCACTGCAGAGGATCAAAATCAGCCCGTCCCAACCCCGGAGGATGGGGATACGGGATTCGTACGCGTGCCGTCAAGCTGCCGTCAGCTGCCAACAATCCGGCTTTCAGTGAACCAGTACCCAGATCGGCGGCGAGAATCATTTAAAAGGATGCTCATCGTCGGATTCCGGAAACAGCCCCGGACCCTCGATACGGCTCTTCTTACTTAACATACGCTGAATCATTTTACTGTTATCCAGTAGAGGTGATACCGAACGATTATGGTGCACTCGACTGATGGCCCGAGCGAACAGGTTGGAGACATTGGCACTTCGATACCAGGGCCGGGAGAGTATTTCACTGGAAAGATTCACCGCATTTGTACCGATGACATAGTCAAACCATCCGGCTTCGTGAGCCGCGTCAAAATGGGAAGCGGCATCACCGGAGAATAACGGCAGAGACACACTGCAGACAATTTTTCTGGCTCCCATTTCCTTGATGACTTTCATCGCTTTTATCAGGGTACCGCCGGTACCGAGGAGGTCATCGGCCATAAACACCGTTTTGCCTTCGACATCCCCGAGAAGCCGGGCACTTGTAATATTCGAGTCTGCCGCACTGCGGGAAGTTCGTGTGTAATCTCTCTCCTTGTACAGAAGAGCCAGCGGTTTTTTCAGACTGTCGGCATAAAACTTGTTACGGTCAATCGCGCCGGTATCCGGAGATACGACAACCAGATCTTCATTAACCAGATCGATGAATGAACTTGCCGTTCTGAGGATCTGGTAGGATGCATGCAGATTTTCCAGACTCAAACCGTTGAAGGTATGCTCAATCTCCCGGGAATGAATATCCAGGGTGATAATTCTGTCGATATCCATATTCTCGAACATCCGGCCCAGCATCGATGCGGTAAGCCCTTCTCTGCCCTTCTTTTTATGCTGCCGGCTGTAGGGATAGGATGGAAGAACCATTGAAACGCGCCGGGCCCCGGCGTGATGGGCTGCATCTGCCGCAGTCATCAGGGTCATCAGATGATCGTTCACAGAGAGAACCCTATGTTCGTCACCCAGTCTCACGGGAGTCTCGTTGGCAACATCCTGAACAATGTAAATATCCAATCCCCTCACCGATCTCATAATCTCGGTTTTAATTTCGCCATTGGCAAAACGGGTGTACTTGCAGGGAATCTTGAAAGAAGGAAAACGATAGCTGTCGGGACTGCCGATGGCCGTTACCCGATGGCTCAGAAGATCATCCGATAAATTCAGTTCCCGAAAAGTTTTATTATTCGGCATGTCATAAAGCTTAGAGATAAACTGAGCCTTCTTCTCAAAACGCCGCTGGTAGAGGGTTTTAAGGTGAGCAACAATCTCATCGGCAAAGGACTCTCCACCTGGGCAGGCTATCACCCCGAGTGAGGTGGGCTTGGCGAAACTCATCTGGTATCGTCGCTCCGATTAAAGAATTTTTTGCAGTAATTGGCTTGAAGAACTATACGATTTGATTGGGGTGATGATCAAGCTCTATCCGAATGCAAGTGGTTTGCCGGCGGCATCCCCGGAGGGCTTCGGACCTGGTCAATATTCGACTCATTCCTCATCATTGTCCGCCCCGATGGATTGATACGTTACATCCGCTCCCGGGGTGAAGTTCAACGGGAAGCGGATAATAAGCCGGAAAAGGTGTTTGGAGTAATACATGATATCACCCGGAAAAGGCTGCCTTAAGCTGAATCAACTCGTCTACGGATCTTCAATGGATAAGAATCTGGGCCTCATTCTGGAGGAAGCTGTCCGGCTGACCGACAGTACAGTTGGGTTTCTGCATTTTATCGACGAGGATGCCTGCACGATATCCCTTCAAAAATGGCTGAAGGAAACAAACATGATGGAGGAGATTCCCGTACCGGAAACACATACCTTGAAATCCATAAGCGGAATCCAGGCTGACTGTATAAAAGAAAGGCAGCCAATTATAAACAAGCACTGCAATTCTGAAAAATTCTGCATAGGTATACCCGGAGAACTGATATCAATTAGCCGGGGACTCACCATCCCGATATTTGAAAATGAGAGAATCACAGCCATAATCAGTGTGGGAAACAAACCCGGACCGTATGAAGATTATGATACTGAGCAGCTTTCCCTGCTTGGGGAAAATCTATGGAATATTATTGTAAGAAAACGCACAGTTCACGATCTTGAACTGGCTCATGAAGAGGCTTTGGAGTCAAACAAAGTCAAGGATAGATTTTTCTCAATTATTGCCCACGATCTGTCCAACCCCATTTCCAATATCCGTATCCTTGCGGACCACTTTAAAACCCTTATTTCTAAACCGTCACCGGATAGGGGAACCCTCAGGGAACTGTCTGAAATCCTGAGTAGATCAGCTGCAACCGCACAGGAACTTCTTAATAACCTGCTGGAATGGAGCCGGGCTCAACGGAATGCATTGGAGTTTCAGCCCGGGAACTATCCGGCAGAGCTTTCCGCGGAAATGGCCATTGAAGCTTGTAAACCAATTGCAACGGGAAAAAATATTACAATTAAAGAACTCTGGGAAAAGGGAATCACCGTATACGCAGACTCCAACATGCTCCAGACAATACTGAGGAATCTTCTTGTAAATGCCATTAAATTCACGGACGTTGGCGGTGAAATCAGCCTGGAACTGAGCTCTGATAAAGAGGGGACAAGGTACACGATTCGTGATGACGGTATTGGGATGACAGATGAGAAAGTTTCATCTCTGTTCCGTATTGAGAAAATGAAATCCATCAGGGGAACAAACGCCGAGAAGGGAACCGGTCTCGGGCTTGTTTTATGCAAGGAGTTCGTCGATTGTCACCGCGGGATTATCAATGCCGTCAGTACCCCGGGAAAAGGCAGTACTTTTACTAACCCTTCCCCATTCTTCAAACCCGGATCTTAATCCTTAACCTCAATTCTGAAAAAACGCTTCTTCCCCGCTTTTAACATCACTTCACCCGGGGCTGCGGCATCGATTCCAACAATGGTATTCACATCGTCAATTTTGACATCATTGACTCTGGCACCGCCTTGCTGAACCAATCGACGGGCTTCACTTTTTGAGGAACAGAGATTCGTCCTGGAAAACAGGTCGAGAATATTGATACCGGCCTCAAAGTCCGCTGCGGGAATTGAGGTGGACGGGATACCGGTTTTATCACCACTGCCGGCGAATGCGGCCTTTGCCCCTTCCCGGGCTTTTTGTGCCTCCTGCTCCCCATGAAGCAGTAAGGTGACTTCATAAGCCAGCCGCTCTTTTGATTTATTGATATCCGAACCTTCCGCGGCACCTAATTTACGGCATTCTTCAACCGGAAGGAATGTGAATGTCAGAAAAAATCGTTCGACATCAGCATCAGGCACATTTCGCCAGTATTGGAAAAAATCGTATACCGATGTGAGATCCGAATCCAGGAAAAGGGCACCCTTCTCGGTTTTTCCCATCTTTTTCCCGTCGGAACGGGCAATGAGGGGAAAAGTGAGACCGTAAGTTTCAGCTCCCTCCACTCGGCGGATGAGCTCCATACCGGCAACAATATTCCCCCATTGATCGTCTCCGCCTATCTGCAGAATACAGTTTTCCCGCCGGTAAAGCTCCAGAAAATCGTAGGACTGCAGCAGCTGGTAGTTGAACTCTATAAACGATAGGCCTTTCTCCAACCTCTGCTTGTATGCTTCAAAGGTCAACATTCGGTTCACGCTGAAATGCCGGCCGATATCTCTGAGAAAATCAATGTAATTCAACGGGGCCAGCCAGTCTGCATTGTTCGCCAATACGGCATCGGTATTATCAAAGTCAATGAGCTTGGCTATTTGAGGCTTCTGACTGGCAATATTTTCGTCAATCTGATCGTAGCTGATCATCTTGCGCATTTCAGTTTTACCCGAGGGATCTCCAATACGCGCCGTGCCGCCGCCCATGAGTACTATGGGTTTGTGACCGGCTTTCTGAAGATGGGCCATGGCGTAGGCAGGCACCAGATGTCCGATATGCAGCGATGGACCGGTAGGATCAAAGCCGGCATACAATGTCACAGGTCCTTCTGCCAGTTTGGCTCTCAATCCCGCTTCATCGGTACACTGTTT
>JAUUYD010000216.1 GCA_030590585.1 Spirochaeta sp. | reverse complement strand
TCGTTGAAACCGAATTCCACGAGAATCCACCCTACTTCAGCCCCGCCGGCACCTCGTTCTGGGTGGACGATTCCATTGAAGGTTTCAAGGATGCACTCAAACTGATGGGCCGTCTGGCGGAGTTGAAAGTCTCCATTTTTCGTCTGGCCCGGGAAGTCAAGCGTACCATTCGCAAGGTAAACGCATTGGAACGTATCGCCATTCCGGAGCTGGATATTGCTGTGAAGCAGATACGTGAACGCCTGGAAGAAAATGAACGGGAAATGTTCACGTTGATGAAGTTGGTGAAAACACGTCTGGAACAGAAGGAGGGCTTATGATAAAAGGACCAATTCAGCGAATTCTGGTTAATATCGATGGAAGCGAGGAATCCCTCGTAGCCTGTGAATACGGTATTCTTCTGGCCAGGAGCGTCCATGCCCAGCTTCTCGGGGCGTATGTTGTCAATACCCGGGCTCTCAGCGATTTACGCAAAACACATATTTTTCTGGCCGCAGAAGAAGCGGAATACGCCAGGGATATCGAGGAAGATGCCAACCGGTACCTGGGGCATGCCGCCCGGACTGCGGCGTCGAAAGGCATTGAGATAGAAACCATCAAAACCAGCGGCAGCGTGCACCAGGAACTTCTTCGGGTTATAGAAGAGAAAGATATAGACCTCCTTATAATCGGCGAACTGGCTCACGTCCGCAGCCGCCTTGATGAATTCTACAATGAATCGGAAAGATTGATGCGCAGCGCCCCTTGTTCTGTGCTCATCGTGAAAGACGAGGACAGGGTGGACGACTTGTTCGCTCTCGAGGAATAGGAGAAAATACCGATATGGCACTAATTGATAAAATAACCGAAGACGTCGTTAAAATCCCTCTGGAATCCACAACAAAACCCGAAGTGCTCAAGGAGCTTCTCCAGATCCTGGTAGCCAATGGACAGGTTAAGGATGAAGCCTCGGTCTACAACTCCCTGTTGGAACGGGAAGGCCTGGGCAGCACAGGCCTGGAGAACGGAATCGCCGTCCCCCACGCAAAAACACCTGCTGTGGACGATCTCCGGATAGCTATCGGTATCGCCCCGAAGGGAATAGAATTCCAAGCCCTGGACGGCGGCTTGTCCACCTTGTTCTTTATGATATTGGCCGCACCCGACCAATCCGGCCTCCATATCGAAGCCCTGTCGGAAATTGCCGGGATGTCCCGGTCCACTGCGTTCCTTCGAGCACTGGTCGCGGCATCCACACCCGGGGAAGTAGTACGTCTTATCCACGAGTGAATGATGATTAACTGGGGTCAGAAAAAATCCCGATGAAGCCTGAATAGAGTGCCCGTTTCACTGATACAGTGAGACAAGCGTATACTTCGCCATCTTACGATACAGGGGCGAGCCCCTCCGGGCTTTGAACAGGAAACTCTAAACTGGCATTGCCCTGTATTTACTCTCACGAAGACAATAGAAGCGATAGTCTTATCTCCATATAGTGCGTGTTATCGATATTGAGCAGTCTTTCCCTCTTTTGTCCATTTTGGACCTTGCTGCTTCAGATTAATTTTCCTAACATTCATTTGGTATTAATGGGCTCCAAAATAGCTGGTTATCCTCATCCATTCCGACAATATGCGCATATTCAAGACGAAGATATCTGGCGTATTGAAACCATCGGACGTCCCGGTCCAACCTCTTCTCAAGGACGCGGATTGCTTCATGATGAGCTTCAATTACAGGATCGGACGAACCCTCCGCATTATCCTGAATAAGAGACATATCGGATATAAGATTTCTCAATTCAGCATCATCGTTAATTTCGTATAATTCATCTCTGTCGTCGGTCATATTATAGGAGAAGAATCGATACCCTCCGAATTTAGACTTGAATATTGTCCCTACCGCAAGATTCGGCATAGTATGATTCCATATTTCACACATGAGAGAAGATTCTTCAGGTCGCTCATCACCGGCCAGTGCTGAATGAAGACGTAATCCATCAAGCCGTTCCGGAATCTCAATTCCTGCTTCATTGAGAATTGTCGGGGCAATATCAAGCAGGGAAACAATACCCTTAACAACCGCACCGGGTTTCCAGGTTTGTTTACGGGAAACTGGAGGTTTCACTACCATCGGAACTCGCATGACACGCGGATTCAGGTATGTGCCCTTATCAATCAACCCCATTTCACAATTCATTTCACCATGATCGGCTATAAAATATATCCAGGTATTATCATACATTCCGGAATCTTTCAGATAGGATAAGAGCTTGCCAATCATCTTATCTATCAATTCATACTGGAGAATATTCGCAATACGATACTCCCGAACAACCTCAGCATCGGTTAATCCCCAGTTCTTCCGGTATAAGCGATATATCCGGGGCTCTCCGGATGGTGTTAAAAACTCATTCTTCATGAGTGACAGAAATGATTCCGGAAGAGTAAGTGTCTCCCGAAGCTCATCTGCCCGTTCCTCCATTCCTCCTGGTATGGCAAATGGCTGGTGCGGCCCAAAAAAATCCAACTGTAGAAATGACGGCTTATCATTATTCTGTGTTTTCAAGGCTTGTATGGCTTTGTGAACCAGAAAAGCCGGATATGTCCCGTCTTCAGGAAAGGGTTTTCCACGTTGGGGTGCGATATAGCCGCCATAGAAATTCCCGTTTTTGGTGCCGTCGGCGGAAACTCCATATAGAGAATTCGCAAACTCAAGTGGAGTTAATCCAATATCCGCAAGATAGGTAAGATACTGGTCATCATCAAACCAGGGAGGAGACCAGCGATCCCAGGGAGAATCATTTTCGGTAAAAAGATCCATCATTTTATGGGTTCCGACATGAGATTTCCCGACATGCCGCATATGATATCCTTCAGATTTCAGGTATTCACCCCACATGATATCATTTTCACGGATATGGCCCTCCTGCCCATCATGAGAACGCTCCCCATTACCGGTGATATAAGAATACCGACCTGTTAAATAAGAAGCGCGTGAAGGAGTACAGAGGGGAGATGTACAGAAGGCATTCTGAAAACTGACTCCATCCTTACTGAGAGAATCAATGTTGGGGGTTTCAATCGGAAAACCACCGGTCACATTATGGTGAAACTCCATTGGAAGCATATCTACACTGATAAAAACAATATTTTGCTGCTGTCCAGTATCCTGAGTATCAACAGTATAAGGACCCGTTCCCCGTAATGGATCCAGATATCGCTTGTGTGAAATTGATTTATTCTGCATGATTTCTCCCTGATTAAAGCTTAATCGTACGCCCTTCCCGAACGGCTCTGTCCGCCGCCAGTGCAATCCTCAGGCTATTAACCGCTGTATTCAAATGCCCGGTGAGGTCGTAATCATCCGTTATGGCCTTGAGCAGGTGTTCCTGTTCCAGGCGGCATAATTCGTCATGATCCGGTTCTTCTGTCATATCCAGAAACTCGTCCTGCCTCACAAAAATATCATCTTCATCCCGATCCTGGTAATGAATCCGAATCGAATCCGTCCTCACATGATCTTCCAACACATCCGCTTTCTTAGCAGGTTTCTTATCATTGGATACAATGCTGGCGCTTCCCTTCGGCCCGGTGACATCCTTCACGAAAAAGGCATTTACGCTCATCATCGGCCCAAAACCCGCTTCATACCAGCCGACGGAACCATCCTCGAAGCTTACCTGAAGATGTCCGTAGTTATAGTTCTCGGGTTTCATCACCTCATCGGAGAGTTGGACCCCGATGGCCGAAACGCTTACGGGGTCAGATTCAGTCATCTGGCACATCACATCGAGATAATGCACACCACAGTCCACCATAGGCGGTATGGATTCCATCATCTTCTTCTGTTTTCTCCACCTGGCGCCGCTGCTCTGGATTATCAAGTTCATTCTCATCACCAGGGGCTTGCCGAGTCCCCTGGCAATCTCGATGAACTTCACCCAGGACGGATGATGCCTCAGGATATAACCCACGACGATCTTGCGATTCATTTCCAATGCCAATCGGGCCACTTTCTCCGCACTCTCAACTGTATCCGCCAGAGGTTTTTCAATAAAAAGATGACAACCTTTCTCCAGAGCCTTGAGGGCAAAAGGCGCATGCGTATTCGGGTACGTCGATAGGGAGACAATCTCCGGATTGGTCTGTTCCAGGGCCTCTTCAAAATCAGCGTATAAAGGATAATCTCCGGCAAGTTCGCGATTGAGCCGTTCCCGGCTCTCAGGATTTCGGCTTACCAGACCAACGATTTCATATTCGGGAATTTTCTCGTAAGCACGGGCATGAGAACTCCCCATCTCACCACAACCGACAACCAGCACCGTGTATTGTCTCTTTGCCATATCTGTCCTCATTTGTATCTGATATTGATTCTTTTTTCTGTTTCAGAAGCCTCAAAAAGACAATCCATAATTTTCTGAACCCTGTAACCATCAATCAGCGTCGCACCGTAAGGCTCCACGGACGTATCGTTAGCCACACAATCGAGAAAATGACGCAGAGCATGGACGTGGCCGTATTCCCAGCCCTGATTATGCCCCCTGGGAAGATACCGGCATTGTAACGGATGGAAAGGCTCGGTTACCGAGACCCGGGTGTAACCGGAGGTATCGGCGGATTGCTCCTCGGGAATACATACATCAAGATGATTCAAATCTTCAAGGGAAAACTTCAGACTGCCTTTTGTTCCGAATATCTCGAACTCGTTCCGATTCCGGTAACCGACACTGATTCCCGAGCTCTCCAAGGTTCCGACGGCCCCGGATTCGAACTCCACCGTGGCGATATTGAATTCATCCTTTTCCACCCGAATGGTACTTCCATCCGCCATTCTCCGTTTGGTGTTGAAGGTTCTCGAAAGTCCGCCAACCGATTTGATTTCACCAACCAGGAATCGGGACAAGTCGATAACATGAGACCCTATACCCTGCATTATTCCCACACGTTCCGGCCGGCAATACCAGATTTTCTCAGCGGAGGCAGCAGGATCGTATCCCGGGGATTGATAGTAACAGGCACGGATATGATAAATACTTCCAATCCGCCCGGCATTAATCAGATCCCTGGCCAGCCGGACCGCCGGGACGAAACGATAGTTGAAGCAGGTCATGTGCTTGGAGCCGGAGGTCTGTGAGGCCTCCACCAGGGCTTCGCACTCCTTAAGGTTCAATCCCAGGGGTTTCTCGCAAATCACATGTTTTCCCTGCTTCAATGCCTCAAGGGTGGGTGCGAAATGATTCGGAT
>JAUUYD010000149.1 GCA_030590585.1 Spirochaeta sp. | reverse complement strand
GATATTGCAAAGGGATTTGAGGAAATCGCTCCACTGAAGCTCGGGATATCCGGTGATGAATTGGGTTTTGTTTATGGCGATCCCGAAACTCAGGTAGCGGGTTTGGCCTGCCTGTGGAATATCCACAAACAGAGCCTGCAGAGATGCATTGATCATAATATCAACATGATAATTTGCCACGAAAGCATCTGGCTGCCGATGCAGATCAGCGACTGGTACAAAGGGCCTGGAGAACAGGATATATACTCCAATTCCGCGCGTAAAAAACTGCTGGATCAGTATAACATCGCTGTATATAGAAGTCATTCCAATTGGGATGCTCTTGAGAAGGACGGGGTAGCTGATCAGGCTGTAACGGCCCTGGGGATAGAGAAACTGCAAACAGTTGCAAAGCAGAAATTTTTCTCCATACAGCAATTACCCCGGGAAATTTCAGTGGAAGACTTAAGTCATTATGTAGAGGATGGAATCGATTATCATTCATGCCGGATTTTTGGTGACAGCAAAAAACGTATCCGGAAATTTGCGTTCCTGATAGGCGGCTTTGGCGAGAACCAATGGCATATGCCTCAAGCTGCAAAGGAGTTGGGAGCGGAAGCTGTAATTCTCGGTGAAATGAGTGAGTTCATCGTCATCGCGTGCCTTGAGATGGGATTACCGGTTATTGAGAGTCTGCATAGTGCAAGTGAAATCCCGGCCATTAAGCGTCAGGCAGAGATGCTGTCAAAGAAATTCACGGATCTGCCGGTACATTATGTTCCCAGCGGGGCAATATCCTTCTTGTAGACCGGCGGGTTTTACAACATTCCTTTCGTATTATTTTCAGGGGAAAGGTCATTCTATGATCATGTCGCTTTCCATACTGGCCTGGACAAGGGGACGATCCATGTTGATAAGCAAAAAACTTTACCGCTCGATAGAACTATACCTCAAGAAGAATCTTGAAAAGGAATTAGTGTTTCGTGTCGAACAGGCAAATTACGGATCTTCCGATTTTATTTCAGCGGCTATAGGATACGACCAGGATAAAAGTACTGCAGAGTCGCTGAAGGTAAGCCCTCAAACGACGGAAACAGTCTTAAACAAAACGAAGAAGGGCCGGTCTGACCGGAGCTTGCAGGACATTGTTTCCCAACCGGAGGAGAGCTTCTCCCAAATGCTCTTTCGGCTCATTCGGGAAAAGGACGTCGATGAAGTGGACACCTATAAGAAAGCCCATATAGATCGGAAGCTCTTTTCCAAGATTCGAAGTAATGATGACTACGGTCCCGGGAAGACCACAGCGCTTTCCCTCGCTCTGGCCTTAAATCTTAGTCTCGATGAAACCCTTGATCTCATGGGCAAGGCCGGCTTTACCCTTTCTCACAGCAACAAGTCTGATCTGATTATTGAATACTTCATCCAGGAGGGTGTCTATGATATCTTCGAAATCAACGAGGCTCTGGACGCTTTCGGTCAGCCGGCGCTTCGAGCCTGAAAATGTCGCTTTCCAGGCGACCATCCATTACCCGCGATCGATGATACTTTGTATATCAATTTAGAAACGAGGTATTAATTTATGAAACCGAAGCAAACCGAACTGGTATTCATTCTGGACAAGAGCGGATCTATGGGCGGGCTGGAAGCCGACACCATCGGCGGATTCAACTCCCTGTTGAAAAAGCAGCAGAAGGAAGCTGGTGATGCCGCCGTTACAACGGTACTATTTGACGACCGGTATCAACTCCTCCACGACCGCTTTGATATCAAGGCTATCAAGCCGATTTCTGAAAAGGAATACTACGTCGAAGGAAGTACCGCCCTGCTGGACGCTATGGGCAAGACCATCCATAAGATTGCCAATGTCAGGAAGAACGGCGGAATGAACAGTCGGACCGATAAAGTACTCTTTGTCATAATCACCGATGGTATGGAGAATGCCAGCCATGAGTTCAACTATGAACAGATCAGGAAGATGATTAAACAAGAAAAGAAAAAGCATGGCTGGGAGTTCCTCTTCCTTGGAGCAAACATTGACGCTGTAGCCACGGCGGAACAGTATGGAATCGGAGCAGATAATGCTGCTGATTATTGTGCCGATGCAAAGGGAACCAGGTTGAACTACATGGCTATAAGCTCTGCTATCAGTGATCTTCGTATTAACCGGAAACTCTCGAAAACATGGAAGGAAGAAATCGACCGGGACTTCTCTAAACGAGCCTAATCTGTATCAATTGGCAGTTCGAATTCTTGACCCGCATGCATAAAGGGGTTTTACAGGCCTGGGAATTGATACGTCTGACTACCCCGATCCGGCAGATCTCATTCGAGAGGACCGTGAACGTTGATTTCGGTTGTAGATGCAAATGCGGCGGTTGAAATTGCACTTGATAAAGATCTGGCAATAAAATTCAAGAATGCCCTGGCCAGATCCGAGGTAGTGCTTGCACCTGATCTGTTCGTTTCCGAAGTTGCCAATGTATTAAAGGCATTCAATTCTGTATTGATCTAGTAGACGATTATATCGATACAAATGATTTGTGGCTTGAAGTCTTTTTTCAAAGTGTGGCTGAGAAACACCCAGCTTACGATGTCTTCTATCTGATTCTTGCCAGACGAAATAGTGCTCAGCTTGTTAGCTGTGATATGAAGCTGAACACGCTTGCTGAGAAACTGCATATTGCTATTTTGTGAGCTGGGGATTTCAGAGTGGATTTGCCCCCCCTCAGAACGGCTCCAGTGATAAACTCAGTCAGAAACATGGTACTCCTATAGGTGCATACGATATGCAAATTGCCGCTCAGGGAATCGCAAGTAATTTGATTCCCAAACGAACGAGTTCCATCTTCAGCCCGGAAATCTCACCAGTCCTGGTGTCTTTAGAATACGTCTGTTCTGTGATAAAATATCCCCAGCCCCACCGGAGGTGTTTATGAAAGTTTCCAAGGGTAAAATCATCGTCACGGTTCTTTGTCTCAGTTTCTTCATCGGGGTTCCGGTTTTTGCCGGGAATCCGCAGACTGACCTCGATGCACTGCTGGAGAAATGGACCACATCATTAACTGACGAAAATGTCGATGGGTTCCTCGATTGTTACTGGGATGATGCAGTTCGAATCAATTATTTCCCGGGGCAGGAGCCCGGTATGGTTGAGGGTCAGCAGGAATTGAGAGCTGGACAGAATTCAAGCTTTGAAAGACTGGATTTTCAGTCCATGGGACTGATATACGACCCCCCGATCCGGTACTTCCCGGGAAACGGCCGTCCAGTTTATGTCTATCCCAACAGCCGCTTCGGATTTATAGATGTATTTGAATTTGAGGAAAGACGGGGGGAATACAGAATCATCAGACAATACCTTCTGCCCCATCCTCAATAATTGCCCGACCCGGATCCGGCAGCAGGAGCTACCCTCAACGAAAAGTCAGCCCCTCTTTGCTATCTCAATTGTTGTCAGGAAACAGTTTCCGACTCTCTGGTTTTTTTGGATGACCTCTGGCGCAGATCAGATTATCCTACCTGTAGCCCTCAGACACCAACGTGCTGTTGAAAAAACTCCGTCAGAGTTCTCTTATCCACAGTACCCTTGGCCACACCCATGGTTAAATTAAAGAGCTCATCATTAGCAGCATTGAGTCGCCATTCATTAAGAAGTAAGAAGAACTCGGCACTTGCCAACGCTGTTCGCTTGTTACCGTCGATAAAAGCATGATTGCTGCATAAATGGTACAGATAGGCCGCTGCTTGTTCGGCGATATCGGTATGAAGGAGAGCTCCTCCAAATCTTTGTTTCGGCATGGCTACAGCAGCTTCGAGCAGCCCTGTATCTCGAACTCCCGCACTGCCCCCGAAATCCAGAATCATTCGTTGATGAATACTTTGAACAATATCAATACTCAGAAAAAGGGTTTCGGAACTCACTTCGCCAGTTTTTCCAACACGCTGCGACGAGTTCCGACAATTTTGTTAAGAAGCTCCTCTGTACGCGTCTCGGATATAACTCCTGGTGAGACCGGTGAAATAATGATGTTTCCATGATCCACAGTAATCTCTACAGTCGCATCTTCTTCCAGCCCGACAAGTTCCAGAAGCGGCTTATCCAATAAGAGGGCATTGCTATTTCCAACCTTTCTCAGTTGTTTAATCATGTTATAACAATATTATGCCCAATTTGATTTAATGTCAAATTACGAGTTGTTTCCCGGTTTCAGAGTCGAGGAAGCGCACATAATAAATGGGATTTTGGAGAACCGCCGGTTTTCCGGTGGGCGCAAAATTACTTGCTAGTGTAGCGGGTCTCCAACCCCGGGGTTAGAATATCCCAACGATAATCGTATCCGATGGTAAAGTTGTTGATGAACTCCATGATAGAGGAATCAGTGCCCGAAGGGCCGGAGCGCATCAACCGACATTGACGCCGTATATACATGCGTATATACTTCAAGTCGGAGGTTGATTTGACGCATACTGCAAAAGTCTTCAAGAGCGGTAATAGCCAGGCTGTCAGGTTGCCAAAGGAATTCCAGATTGGAGAAGAAGAAGTTCTTATTCAGCGTGTTGGCAACTCCATCATTCTGACTCCAAAATCTGATCCCTGGAGAGCATTCCGGGAAAGTTTGAATGAGTTTTCAGATGACTTCATGAAAAATGGCAGAAATCAACCAACTGATCCCGGCCGTGACATGAACAATGTATTTGATTGATACAAACATATGTATCTATTTGATAAACGGCTCCAGTGATAAACTCAGTCAGCGGATTGAGACCTTTGATCCATTTGAGCTGTCTGTTTCTGCAATTAGTGTTGTGGAACTGGAATACGGAGCTTCAAAAAGCCTGCGAGTTGAGCAGAATCGGATTACACTCCATAAATTCTTATCGGCATTTGAGATAGTACCATTTGATGACAAGGATGCTGAATCATTTGGAATAATCCGTGCCCATCTTGAGAAACTTGGTACACCTATAGGTGCATACGATATGCAAATTGCCGCTCAGGGAATCGCAAGAAATTTGATTGTTGTAACAAACAATATGAATGAGTTCGAACGAGTACCCTCTTTACGTTTGGAGAATTGGATTTAATTCCCGGCGGGTAACCACGAACAGGTGACTCTCTATTCAGGCACACCGCCTTCTACCAAATTGGTTCGGCCCCCATACCCTACAAATTCAGACCGTAGAAAATCGTAAAGAGAATTGTGAGGATGACAAGGACGTAAAACCACTTTCCAGAGAATTTCGGAGTTTGAACAGGCGCTAAATTAAACACCGCCAGAATCATCAATACAGCATAAAGAATACCTGAAAAGACCGATCGGTCGAAGAACCGTTCACATATAAAGAAAACCGCAAGGACAACAATATTGTTATCCAATGCCAGCCCCTGGTATGTGTGATTATCGACAAGTCCGAACACATTGAAGTAGCTCAGGCGAATGGCGGCAACAGCGACAAGAAGGAATGCTCCAGGCAGGAACCAGACGCTGAAACCACCGTATGCAAGAAGAAACACAGCTGGGAAAACTCCGAAACTGACGATATCAATCAGCGAATCAAGATTTGCACCCAGGGATTTTTGGTCGTCAGAGCGGTTTTTCATACTCCGGGCGACAATACCGTCGGCCCAATCGAAGACTACGGCCCAGAGGATTCCTACGATAGCCAGTGAGAATGCGCCGAGGATGGCAGCATATATCGCGGTAACTGCGCATAAAAGGCCCACAAGGGAAACGATATTCGGGGGATCCAGCGCAAGGGATATCATGCTCTTCTTATTCATTCAGCAGCTCGGACAGAGCACGGAACAACTCGCGATTTTCCGGTTCGGTACGACAGGCGATCCGGAGATAACGATCGGCATCGGGCTGGGTTTTCCCCACACAGCCTTTGACGAGAATGTTGTGATCTATGAATAGTCTCCGGGCTATATCGGGGCCACTGGCCGCATCTTCCGGTAATCGACAGAAAATAAAATTGGCGTCCGGTTTGTGGACGGTCATACCGGGGATTGTCCCCAACATCTTGTACATACTATCCCGGTCAGCACGGACTCTCGAACAGCTCTCCTGGAATTCCTGGTAATACTCAGGCAGTATGCGTAAGAACTCTTCTGCGAAACCGTTCAGATTCCAGATGTGGACACCTTTACGTACGGCTTCGGCAAAATCATCATTCGCTGTAACCATATACCCGATCCTGAGCCCGCAAATCCCGTAAGCTTTGCTCATGCTTTTAAAGATGGCCACATTGGTATGGTCATCGAGTGCACCTT
>JAUUYD010000043.1 GCA_030590585.1 Spirochaeta sp. | reverse complement strand
AGACCGGCGGTCAGTGTCTTGAGAATTAATAAGTAATGATGTCCCGGCCGGAGCTGGATATCGGGGCGCTGAATACAGGATTCGGCAGCTTATCAGCCCTGGTTTATCTGATTCTCTTCTATCTTTTCGTTCCGTGTAAGATCGTTTATCCATTTCCCCGACCTGAAACGCAGACCAGTAAGGACAAACTTGACAACTTCTTCCAACCCCACCAATAGATATACCACGGGTAGATTTAACTTTAAGTAAAGGCCGGCAAAGACCGCCATAGGTACACCAATTCCCCATACACCCAGGAACTCAAGAATGAATGAAAATCTTGTATCCCCACCGCCCCGAAGTATGCCGAGAATCATGTGAAGGTTGAATGCCTTTATCGGGATAAGAAACCCTATAGCGATGAGGGTAATACGAACAAGTGCAACGGTGTCGGCTTTCAGATTAAGAAGCAATACAATGGCTGGTGCTGTGGCCGACATAAGTAATCCCAGAAAGGTCCCTGATATCAAACTCTGTATAAGAAAATAACGGCCGAATCGTTCAGCATCCTCTTTACGGCCTTCGCCAATCTTCTTTCCTATCATAATGGCGGCAGTTGACCCTGTTCCCATGAGAATGACGAAAAATAACCCCTGAATTGATTCTGTTATATTGGCAGCAGCAATAACATCTGTGCCCATTCTGGCAAAAACAAGCTTGTACATTACCATTCCAAGGGACCAGGTAATCTCGCTCAGTAGAACAGGTCCCGCGGTGATGAAGAATCTTTTTACCATTTCTCTGTCGAATCCGAGGTATTCCCGTATCCCTGCTGCGACGGGCAGCCGGCGTGAATAAACCAGGCCGACAATAACAATCAGTTCAATACCTCTGCTGATGAGGGTGGCAATAGCCGCTCCCCGGACACCAAGTGCCGGAAAACCCAGCAAACCGAAAATAAGAACAAAATTCATAATAGTATTGAGACCCAGGCTGATTGCCGTGGCTGAAAGAGGAATCCGGGGCCTTTCAATAGATCGTAAAGCCATCGCAAAAGCAAAGGATATGCCGGAAAATATATAACTTGGAGCGATAACCCTGAGATACTCCACCCCCAGCTCAACGACAGCAGGATCCGGTGTGAATAAACGCATCAGCTCATGGGGGAACAACCATGAAACAAGGGCAAAGGGAATTGCAAATACCAATGTTCCAATCAGGGATAATCCGACAACATGATGGATGCCTTTCTCATCACCGTCGCCCCAGAACTGAGCTATAAAAATACCGGTACCGCTGGTGATGCCGAAAAAGATGAGGAACACCAGAAAAAACATCTGGTTTGCCAGACCGACAGCGGCAATTTCAGACTCACCAAGGCGGGCTATCATCATCGTATCGACGAAAGAGAGCCCGTTGGTGAGAAGCATCTGCAGTATAATCGGTACCGCGATACCCAGCATGGTTTTTCTAAAGCGGCTGTCGTTAAGGTATTCGTGAAGATGTTGGTGCATCGGATGGTATCTCAGGCTTAAATTCAGCTATCAGTTTCCAAATCAATGGATAATTCGGAGAATTCCGCAATGAATCCCCCTTCTTTGGGAGAGCATGCATAAATTCCTGCATTAATAGGGCGCTGACGGCTATGCAGATGGGAAATACGCATTTGGGACCAGATGGTTCCATCCGGAGAATTCTCAATGATAAAGTCGTTATCCCGGCATTCAATTCGGTACCACATTTCACAGATATGAGAATCAATATCAGTTGTTGCCCAGTCCGAATACCCCAGGTTGGTGATTACCGAGCCGAGACGGCATCTTTCACTGTCCTCCCGTTCGGCGGATATCTTAATCCAATTCAGACCGTCAATCCGCAGCAGTATGCCGCATTGGTCGTATTGGCTGTGATAATTGAAACTGGTTTTTACAGTCATTTTGAAATTACTGGAAATGGAGGTTAGCATGGCATGGCCGTTATCCCTGGAGAATCCATAGTAAGTTCTCTGCCAGAAATCCGTTTCACCCGAAGTCGTTACTGTAAGTTTATTGTTATTGAAGGCGAACTCCGGTTTGTTGAGCCAGAAGAATTTTTCCGGGGTTGAACGGTCGAATGGTATCATCATTTTTCAAGTGTAATTCATTTTCCAGAATTGATCTCATATTGACCCCGGATTTCGGATTTCTCGATAATCTGTCTTGTTATCCAGTCATTAATAAAATCAGTCATTAATAAAAGCGGACACTGCCTAAGGAATTTGAAGAATCCCCCAGGTGACAAGAACCGCAGCCGCAACAGGAATAATCAGATTCTTTGAGAAATGGGCCGTCAGCGCGGCGGCTCCAAGCCCGCCCAGAGCGGCCCAGGGGCGCCCGGTACCCGCCAGGGAAGTAAAGGCCCCCGGGATTATCAGGGCACCCAGAGCGGCAGTGGGCATGATGGTGAGAAAGCGGCTAACACCCAGAGGCACCTTCTCCCAGTTTGTCATCAAAAAGGGGGTAACACGGATGATGTAGTTCACAAGCGCGGCAGAAATAACCACGGCCATGATATTCAGTTCGCTGGAATGATTCATACCGCCGCCTCCGGCTTTTCTGTGGGTATCAGAAACATTCCGAGAATGGTTCCGCTCATCATGGCGATAACAAAACTCCAACCCGATCCCAGGCTGCTCCAAAGTTCCAGAACTGTATTTATCCCCGCAGCCGAGGCCGCCGTCAGAATCCAGGGCATACCTTTCTTGAGATCGGGAAGCAGCAGAGCCATAAACAGGGCGTAAAGACTGGCCACCATCGCCGCGCTCAGAGACGCCGGCAGTATGGAGCCGAAGAGCCAGCCGCCAAAAGTTCCAATGTTCCATCCTATCCAGGGCCCAAGTTCCACCCCCCCCTGATAGGCCGGACTTACCTGACCCTTATTACTTGTAGTAACGGCAAAATTCTCGTCCGTCACTCCGAAAGCCAGCACCAGCCGCTGGAAGAACCGGTTGACATTCACCTTCTTGGCAACCGCGGCGCTCATCAGCATGTAACGCAGATTCAACAGGCCGTAAGCGAGTACAATCTGAGGACCGGACACCCCTGAATTGATGAGATTCAAGGCCATGAACTGAGCGGCGCCGGTGTAAGTGAAGAGACTGAAGCTCTGAGTTTCCCAGAGGGTGAGGGAGGAGTTCCGGGCCAGAAGCCCGAAGGCAATGGACGCCGAGAAGTAGCCGAAGATAATCGGCAGGGCGTCTTTCAGGCCTTTGCGGAAGCCCCGGATTCCGGGAGAACCGCTTCCCGGGGAACCCCCGCTTGTAATGGCCGTGGTTTCGGCGGTGGAAGCAGCAGGTTTCTTTACAGGCATTTACTGAGCCTCGTCCATCACCCGGCGGATTTCGTCGGCCATGATAACGGCGGCCTCTTTGAATTTCACCGGATCAAAGGCATAGGAGAGCCGGAGGCATTCATCTGAGTGCGCCCAGTGGTGGTCCAAACCATAAAAAAAGTAATGAGCGCTGATAACCAGAACCATCCGGGCCTTAAGACGCTCATACAGCTCGGCAGATTTAATTGGCAGATCCGGCAGCCAGAGCCAGAGAAAAATCGACCCCTCGCTCTCATGAATCCGGTAAGCTATCCCGCCGCCATGAGCACCCGGGCTGAACGCCTCCTCAATTGCGGCAATGGCGGACTTGGAACGCGCCTTGTAAAAAGGATGAATCACATCCCTTGAAATCCGCAGTATATCCCCGGAATCGATGAGAGGGCGAACCAGCACCTGACCCAGAGACCCATTTGCCAGGGTTTCTTCCAGCTTGTATCCGTTAGATAGAATCTCTTCGGTCCGCCTGCGCCAGATTTTGTTGACCTCCGGAATATGAGCCGGATTGCCTCCGCCGAGCATACGCATATCACTCTGACCGTCCATGACCTGACCGAGGTCGTCCATCAGTTCGAGAATCCCGGTCTTTTTAGAGAATCTGTCGGCAAATCGTGTCAGTTTCATGGTATCGATGAGAGTACCAAGTGGGGGCGGTTTGGGCAAAGGGTTCTTCAGTGCTCCCCAGCCGGATTTTTTGGATGACTCTCGGGATCGTTCCTCAGGCTCCGCCCTGCGGTACGACCCTTGATCTCTGACGCCCAGCGGATTTATAGATATCGTCTCGATGGATTGACGATTTGCCCCGTCATCTGTAGGATATGCCTCTGTCAGGAGTTATGCTTTCATTCGAAAGGGAGAAGGCGATTCCATCCAGGGGCCTGGTCGTTGACTGTGTCAACTGCTCGGCCATGCATCCAGGGCTTGTAGCTCAGTTGGTTAGAGCAACGGACTCATAATCCGTCGGTCCTAGGTTCAAGTCCTAGTGGGCCCAAATACAAAAAGCACCCCAATGGGTGCTTTTTGTATTTGAGGGGGACCCGCCGGGACTTCTACCTCTTTCCTCGAATAATGAAATACGGAAAGCAGATTTGGTACTATCAGGTTTCTCTTCCAGATGGTAAACGATCAACGGCAAAAAACACTGGTAAGGTGAAAAAGACTGAGGCAAAAGCATTCTGTTAGAATCTTGAGCTGACTGGAAGGCTTATGCCAACCAAGTCTTCCATATTTCGAGATTATTTTGCGAACTGGTTCGTTTGGGGTCCTGATCCCGAAAAGCCGTTATGCTCATATCTTCGAAGTCAACGTGATCGAACGTTTTCCCGTGCTTACATCGATAAACATATAATTCCATATTTTGGGGCTATGAAATTGGACTCAATCACTGTTAAGCACATTGAAAAATAGGCTGATTGTCTTGTTGAAGCTAAATTGGCACCGAAAACAGTCAGTAATGTGATGGGCTTGCTCAAGACCATGTTCAAGGAAGCCGTATGGCTTGGAGATTTATTCGATAATCCAATTATCAATGTAAAACTTCCGGGTATGAAGCAGGTTCGAGCGAATACAAAACGCAGAGGGATCTTATCAAAGAATGAGATTGAGAAACTCTTCCCTGATGTTGGTTGGGAGGTTGTTTGGAATAGTCATATTATCGGATGTGCCGCTTCATTGCTTGCTTGGAAGACCGCTGCCCGAATGGGCGAAGTTCGGGCTATTCAAAAAAACATACCGATCTGAATGAGGGGACAATTTCGATAAAGGTGTAAAATCAAAAACCGCAAGGTGATTTCCAGAGGGAATTAGTGAGTATTTTATGAGTTGGGATTTTCTGTCCAGTTAATTAGACGTAAACCTTCTACACGTATAAACTCTTTTGTGTTATTGGAAACAAGGGTAAGTGCCTGGCTTCTTGCATGCCCGGCAATGTGAAGATCGTTAACACCTATAGGAGTTCCATTCCTCTCAAGATCAGCTCTGATTTCACCGTAGTGTGACGCAGCGTTCTCATCATAGTGAAGCACTTCCAGTCTGGAAACAAAGTCATCAACATTTCTCAGGTTCTTTTCCGGCATGTTACTTTTCTCAACTCCATGTAATAGCTCCGCCAGGGTGATAGAGCTAATACACATATGACCATCATATTTATTGAAAGTTTCCAGTAGCTCTGCAGGTCTCCGTTTAATTACATAGATGACGATGTTGGTATCCAGCATATACTTCAGCATCTAGAAAGGCTCCCTTTCTGACTGAAACTGGGTTGCTCTTTCTATCATAAAATCATCGCTTACACCTTCATCTTCCTGGTGGAAGAAACTGTCCCAGGTTTTATTTAAGGGAGAGATTACGCGGGTATTTCCTATGATTCGTACCAGGACTTTCTTTATTTCCTTTGGGAAACGGGTTTCCGAAGGGAGACGTACTGCCTGGGTTCTATTGTTCTCGAAGACGGATCCAATGTTCATTGAATACCTCCTGAAATGCTATATACATGAAGTATATAGCAAAAATAATTTTATTTCAAGTATTTGTTTGTACTGTGTTCCCCGCCCGACGAATATTCCAGAACTCCATCGATCTCTGTATATCATCCAGATAATCACGAAACTCGGTTTTCAAAGGTATACGACCTCTGAGAGTATGGCTTTCCCCAGGGACGGCCGTAACGTCGATTTCAAGACGAGATCAACGGATACGCCGAGATCTGTGGAAAGCTCTTGCTCCAGATTAATGAGAGTAAGGAGATCCATTTTCGTCGGACGCTCTATTTCTATTAAAACATCCAGATCACTATCCGTACGTTGCTCTCCGCGGATGTAGGACCCGAAAACACCTACCGATACTGACGGCAGAAAGACATGAACCCTGAAGCCTCGTTTGGATCTCTATCGTCAGTCGGTTTCGATCACCAATCAATCGTCTCCGGGAAATCCAATCCCTCAAACCGGAGATCGGATTCACTCACTCCATGAATCTCCAATGCTTCATCGATAGACTTTCGGTATCCTAGATTCTCCGGATCCCGATAATGCTCGGCGAATCGTTTGGTGACTGTTAAAAGCTTCTTCAATCTCGTTTCCTTTGTCATGTCCAGGTACTGGAGATTCCAGGTATCAATGAATGGACTGGTGATACTCCGGATCTCTATAAAGCGCTTGTTGACCAGGTTCTGCCATCTTGCGAATGAAGCATTGCTCAATGCATCAGAGACAGCCTTTTGGAACTCTGACTGAAACACACGAATCACCGATATCGTCCGATCCCACACCACGGCCTTATCGAAGGCCGCATCAAATTTGTACTTAGAACCCGCCAACATCTGGATTCTCAATTGAACCAGCTCGTTCAACGCCATCATCACGACGATCATCTCTGGATAGAGGATGTTGCAGGAGTAGTAGACATTTTGTCTCGGAACGATCTTCTGGTGTGCTTCCATATGGAAGTCCTCGATACCGTTATCTTCAGTGTAGATCTCACGATCACCCTGTCCGGCATGGCGGATGTCATAGCAAACCCCTAACACCCGAATCGAAATGTTGACGTAGGGACTGCTCACTTTATCGATATTTTCGTCCATATCACTCACAGTAATTTCGTGGAGAGCATTCACCAGATTATCAAGGTCGTAGAAATCTCCGGAGATGGTTACACCGGCAAGATTCTCAGTATTGGTTACTTGGATCATGGATTCATTATCGGTACATTTGCGCAATACCTTCATTTGTAACCAGGCGTTCATAGATACCATGTGTTGGTGCAAATGCTCGTGAGCGTTTCTATTGAAGCAGCAAGCAAACAGCCTCTACTCCACAAGGTAAATCATAGTGAAAACCATCGAGCATAACTTACAAGCTGCAAAGCAGCGACCAGGCCCCTGGGGTTTCATACCTTTCATTCCTGCTTTCGCAGGAACCGGCTTCTTCTGAGATAGGATTCGTGTAATCTGATCCAAAGTAGTCATGGCTGTATCAATTACAAGGCATTCCTCAACCTGTTGAACAGCTCTTGAGAGCGGATAAACTGAATAGCGCCATGTTGGCTGGGCCTCCTGTGACATGAAAGTACATCGGTATCCGTCAATTTCGCAGGCCATTGTAATCGTACTGATTCAGACCATTCTCCTTGGCCGTTTCAATCATCGAATAGAAGAAACATGTCTCTCACGGAAAGTTTCTCGTCTTGGTAATTCAGTTCCACAACACTCGGGGAAGATATGGAAAGCTGGAATCTGTATTGACTCCGTACATACAATGATTGATAATCGTATATGCGCTTCGAATGGGATCCGAAAAAGAGTGAGTCAAACATAAGGAAACACGGAATCTCATTCGAAGAAGCCCGGCAGGTTTTCAACGATCCGTTGCATTTGTCTGTTCTGGATGAACGCTTTAGCTATTTCGAGGAGCGTTGGGTAACCGTGGGTCTGTCATATGAGCGGCGAATCCTGGTCGTAGTTAATCTCTTCTTCGACACAGACGGAGAAGAAGTCATTCGGATAATCTCGGCAAGGGATGCAACTGGAAATGAAAGACAACAATACGAAGGTTATGACTGACGATTACGTTATGAAAGACGAGTACGATTTCTCCTCAGGTGTTCGCGGACGGTTCCGCACTCCGAAAAAAAAGCCCACTACAATCCGACTGGATGATGATCTGATACTATTTTTCAAGAAGCGAGCCAGTGAAGAGAAAATTGGATATCAGACCCTCGTTAACGCGGCGTTACGTGAGTTTGTGAATCATCATGCGGTGGACTAACCCCGGATTCTTTGGATAACCCGGATAACGTCAGGCGAAATCCCCGGTAAACTCACCTCCCTCCATAACGATCTTCTCACGGCCATTGATATCTCTCCCGATAACTTCCATGTCATCGGTGCCTATGATGAAATCCAAGTGCTGATTACTGACATTCAAACCGGCGTTAATCAGTTCTTCATCATTCATCTCAGGCCCTTCCTCGATTGTGATCGGATAAGCCCTTCCGCAGGCCAGGTGGCTTCCTGAATTTTCATCGTACAGAAGATTCATCCAGGGACGGTTGAATCGGGCGATGGGCGAACTCTGGGGAACCAGTGCCACCTCGCCGAGACGTGAGGCATTCTCGTCGATTTCCAAAATCTTCCTGATAAGAGACGGATTACGATCACTATCAGCACTTGTGAGGCATCCGTTTTTCCAACTGAGGGCTATTTTTCCAAAATCATGGCCGTCGAGGAAAAGGTTTTTACTGGCCACGGCTGTTCCATTCACTCTATCCCGATGAGGTGCCGTGAAAATTTCTTCGGTAGGCAGATTCACCAGAACCGGCAAACCTCTTTTCATGGTTCCGCCGGCATTTGCCCATTTGTGATTTTCGGGTAATCCAATTTCGAGATCAGTATCGCCCCCACGGTATCGAATGAATTCAAATCGCTGCTCATTAAAGAGAATCGCCCCGGGAATTCCGAAGACCTTTTTAATTGAATCCGGCCACCATGGCCGACTCTTCCTACTCATTATAATACGCCATTTCGTATTCCACGGGTGGAACATAGCCAATTGGTTCGGGCAATCGGTGATTGATTTCTACAAACAGTATCGTTATGATACCAGTATGAAAACGATACTTATCAGGAATCTTCATGAGCAGACCTTGGAGAACTTGAAGACTCTTGCTCAATACCATCATCGATCCCTCCAGGGAGAGCTGCACTATATTATGGAAAAAGCTACGGAAAAGATGCCGGGAACAACCGGAAAATCTCTGGAATTGAAAACAGTGAGGACGCGATATCAAGGTACATGGTCCAGAGATGAGATCTACGGCGATGACGAGAGGTGACATCGCATTTCTTGACACCAACATCCTGCTGTCGGTTACCGATACCGGAAGACCGGCTTACCTCTCTGCTTCATCGGTATTCGCCATACTGCCGGATCGGGGTATTCATCTGGCATTGAGCGGTCAGATTATTAGGGAATATCTTTCGGTTTCCACCCGTTCTGTGGATCATAATGGCCTTGGTTTATCGGTAGAGGATGCACTGTACAACATTACCGAGTTCAGATCACTTACCACATTCCTGGATGAAACCCGCGAGGTGACAGATGAACTGTTACGTCTTATTTCTGATTCAGAAATACAAGGTAAGCGCATCCACGATGCGAACATTGTTGCGACGATGCAAAGCCATGGAGTCGGGCATCTTATAACTCTCAATATAAAAGACTTTCTTGATTTGGGATCCATTGAGGTTCATTCGCCGGATCAGCTGAACTGAACCGCAATATTCAGCTGGTATCTCAAGTGAGAAAACTTATTCGACAGAACTCACAATCATATAAATTTTTATGCTCCACACAACCCGGAATCCTGCTGTTCCTGCGGTGGCATAATGCCAACTCAGGTGCCGGGATCGTTTTTTATGTGAAAGCTACTTGACCTGTGTATCGTACTTTGTGCGAGCAAGCGAAGGCTCTCCGAGTATATCCGCGAGAATCGCCCATCTGCGTGCATCTGAATCGTCAACGAGATAGGGTTGGAACCCGAAGTCCAGGTAGATCCTCACTGCCTTGTAGCTGGTTGTCTGCGTCGTGAGGTATGCGCGGCCGTGGTGGAGTGTGAGCGCCCTCATGGCAGCGGCTACCAGCGGTTTTGCCAGGCCACGGCCTTGCCAGCCGGGGACGATCGCAACCCAGTGCAAACGGCCGTAATCCCCACTGAGAAACTGGAGGTT
>JAUUYD010000076.1 GCA_030590585.1 Spirochaeta sp. | reverse complement strand
GGATAATACAAGTTTGTATGCGGGAAAATACATCGGAGATGCATTATTTATATCCGGAACTGTTTCGGCGAATTATTTTGAAGGTCAGCGTTTGAGATCTGTATTCGGGGGACTTGAGTTTGAGACGTCCTTCAGTCTGGAAATGAAAACTCCGTTCTTCAACGTAGCATGGTCTTATTCACCGGACCCGACTAAGACTCAGAACTTTGTCGCGGATAATGAGATTTCACTTAAATGGCAGTTTTCTTATTGAGACTTAAATATGAATATTATGAAACTGAACAAGGAGCCTGAATGCGGCGTTTTTTAATTGTACTGCTCCTGGCCTTACTTCTCCCGGTTGTTCTGTCTGCACAGGACGATCAGTGGTACCTCGACAAACCTATTGCAGATATTCGTTTTGAAGGGCTGAGCTCTGTTTCGGAAAATGAGCTGCTTGGACTAATCCGTCCGTACATCGGTCAACAATACACTGACTCACTTTCCTGGGATATTCAGAGTAAATTATACGCATTGGATTATTTTGACATTATTATTCCAAAAATTCTTCCTGGAGATTCAGCTTCTGAGAGTTTGATACTGGTTTTCCAGGTGCAGGAAAAACCACAAATTGATGATGTTCTTTTCAGTGGGAATTCCAAGGTAAGACGCGGAGAACTCTCGGATGCGGTTCTCGTCAAATCCGGTGATCTTCTGAATCCCGGATCTTTAAGAATAGACGAGCAGGCAATTATCGATTATTACCTGGAAAAGGGTTTTATCGAGGCTCAGGCTGTTGCTGATTATACAGTAGATGAAGATTCTAACCTGGCAACGCTTGTGTTCAATATAGTTGAAGGAAGCCAGACGAAAATCAGCGATATCCGATTTGTCGGTAATGACAAACATGTTACGGATAATACCTTGCAGAATCTGATGAAGACAAAGGCCCAATCTCTTTTCAGTAAAGGCCTTTTTGTTGAAACAAAACTGCAGGAAGACCTTAAGAGTATTGAACGCTACTACGGAGACCAGGGGTTCATAAACGCCGGTATTCTGGATGTAAACAAAGATATTATTTTCGATGAAGATGAAAATCTCAACAAAATGGTAATTACCATCATCATTGAAGAAGGTGAGGCCTGGACCTATGGCGGAATGCGTTTTAACGGCAACAAGATCTATTCTGATGAAGAACTGGAGATGCAGGTTCTTCAGCAGCCGGGAAAAACATTCAGCAGCACCAAGTTCCAAATGGATTACCAGCGGATAAGTGATCTTTATTTCGAGAATGGCTATATTTTCAATACCTTCACCTATGAAGAGAACAGAGTTGTGGAACGCCGTGAAATTTCTTATGTGGTTGAGATTACTGAACGTGACCGCGCCCATATTGAGAATATCATTATCCGCGGAAATGACAAGACAAAAAGCTATATCATCCGCAGGGAAATTCCCCTCGAGGAAGGTGAAGTTTTCAGTAAAGCAAAAATCATCGAAGGTGTGATGAATCTCCAGAATCTTCAGTACTTCGATGTCGTTGATCCCCAGCCATATCCCGGCAGCAGTGACGGCCTGATGGATTTAATTGTAGTGGTATCCGAGGGTAAAACCTCTGATATCGGATTCGGTCTTTCTTTTTCCGGAGGACCTGATTTCCCGATTTCAGGACAGTTAAACTGGAATGATCGTAATTTTCTGGGACGGGGGCAAGTGGTCGGAGCGGAATTCAATATCTCTCCGGATGTTCAGAGTGTAACTCTCAGGTTCACCGAACCGCGTATCCTCGGATTAAGGTGGTCCGGCGGAGTTGATGTCAGCTGGAGACATGATGTTAACAGACGTATAAACCAGGACTGGGATGGAAATGGTCTCCCGGATCCCTACAATACCTGGGAAGAATATGACGCGGCAGGACGTATTGTTCCTGAAGATTATCAGATGGAGTATAAATCCCATTATATCTCAACTGGTGTAAATACCGGATACACATGGGTAACCCGGCTGGGACGTCTCGGCATATCAACGGGACTCCGTTTCACATGGGAATATATTGAGTACGATCCAACCGTTTACAGGCCTCACAGCCAGGATATCAGAGAAAATCTGTACAATTGGAAATATGATGATAATATTTCCTTGAGATTGTCATGGGATACCAGAGATTTCCAGTTCGATCCGACTAAAGGGTTTATTCTCAGTGAGAACCTTACTTATGCGGGATTACTCCCCTCATCCCGGAGAGATTTCATCAAGAGTGTTACAAGATTTAACTACAACTTGATGATGTTCAATGTTCCTGTGAATGATAAAGGCGGAGCCTTTAAGGGAACACTGTATTTCAATACGGCATTTCAGGGGCTGTTTGACAAGCCCTGGACGGATACTATTGCCGACAGGCAGAGAGACGGATTCTATATTGACGGTATGTTTGTCGGCAGGGGTTGGGATCCCAGCTCAGGTTACCGTTACCTCTGGGATAACACCCTTCAGTTCAAATTCCCGCTGGTGCCCAATATTCTGGCCTTCGACCTGTTTCTGGATGGCGTCGGCGCCTGGGTGGCAACCCATGGTCAATTTAAAAGCAGCAATGCACTTCTCAACATGCATATCAGTGACTGGCGATTCAGCCTCGGTGCCGGATTCCGCTTCGCGAATCCCCAGTTTCCCATCGGTATATACCTTGTAAAAAAATTCCAATGGGATATCTGGGGTAATATAAATTGGAACCCGGAGCCTGAACTTGCAGAGTTCAAGAATTGGGGTATGGATCTGGTTATTGCCTTCAATATGAATATTTATTAGGAGTCTGAAAGTGAAACGACTGATTTATTTGATATTTATTGTAAGTTCCCTGATATGCGCTCTTCCTCTGATTGCTGAAGAAATCACCAAAATTGCAGTACTTGATTACACAAGAGTGCTCTCGGCATTTTACGCAGACTCAGCCGAAGCTCGAAAAATTGATGAATTGAAAACGGCATTCGCGGAAAATGTCCGTAAACTTCAGGAAGAGATCCAAAGCCTTGAAGAACGTAAACTGGACGCTGAGAACCGCGGTGATTCCCGTAACGCCCTTGACCTTGACAGCCGTATTCAGGATAAGAAACAATTTTACCAGGAATATGTACGAGTCAGAGGCAACCAGATACAGCAGTCTGCAGCCAACCTCGGTTCCAGCAGTGAGCTGGCCCGGGAAATCCTGAAAGAGATTCAATATATTGCGGAATCAAACGGTTTCAGTGTTGTTTTAAAACGATCAGATCCCAATCTTCTCTGGTGGAGCTATGAAGTGGATATCACTGATCTTGTTCTCCAGCGCCTGATGAACAATCATTAGAAGAATGTCCGGTGTCAAGGAAATAACCCCGATGTTCCGCCAGTACGCGGAGCATAAGGAAAAGCATAAAGATGCTGTGCTTTTTTTTAGAATGGGTGATTTCTATGAAATGTTTAAAACTGATGCAGTAGAGGTAAGTCGGCTTTTAAATCTTACACTAACCCAGCGTCAGGGTATTCCCATGTGCGGTATTCCATACCATGCCGCAGGAAATTACATAGCCAGGCTGTTAAGACTCGGAAAGAAAATTGCCATATGTGAGCAGATTGAACTTCCGCTGAACGGTAAGGGACTGGCAAAAAGGGAAGTTGTAGAAGTTGTTACTCCAGGTACTGTTGTGGATGACTCCTATCTGGACGACCGTACAAATAATTACCTTGCGGCTGTTACCGGTGATATCGATGCACCATCATACGCCTACATTGATCTGTCTACCGGTGAGTTTCAGGTTACCAGACTCATAAACGGCATTTCACGTGATTCTCTCCGAAGGGAATTGGCCCGGACATCTCCCAGGGAGTTGATTGTTCAGGAAAGCCTTCTTGAATCGGATGAATTCTCGTTCCTTTCTGAAGAGGGATTTGTTCTGGATAGAATGCCTGATTGGACTTTCGATATTGAGTCTTCCCGGGATAGACTCCATCGACAATTCGGTGTTGTCAATCTGAAAGCATTCGGCCTGGATAATGATGATGCGAGAATCCCCGCAGCGGGTGCCATTCTTGACTATCTTGACGATAAACACAAACGGCTGCTGCCTCACATCAGATCCATTCAGGTTTATGGGGATGATGATTATGTCGGCCTCGATGAATCAACAATCAGGAATCTTGAAATTGTCCGGAATCTTCAGGAAGGTGGAAGTTCTTTTACACTGCTTGAAACCCTCGATCACACAAAGACAGCTCCCGGTGCAAGAAAATTGAGAAAAAGGCTGCTTCAGCCCTTTCCGGATGTCCTCAGTTCTTCTTCCTATCATGATCGTGTTGAGAAACTTTATCACGATCAGGCAGTTCTCTCCTCTTTGAGAGAAACTCTTTCGGGTATTCTTGATCTTGAACGTCTGGCAGCCAGAACAGCAATGGATAAAGCTCATGCCAAGGATCTTCTTGCTGTACGGAATTCTCTGAAAAAGTCTGCAGATGTAAAAAACATGCTTGAAAGCGGCCTTCTGGATGATGGGCGTGGAGAACTGGACGAATTGTTTGAGCCTCTTGAAATTCTGTCAGGATTCCTGGAAAAATCGCTAATGGACAATCCTTCAATCCTTCTCACCGAAGGCCGTATGGTCAGAACCGGATGGGATGGTGAACTGGATCGAATGAGACACATCCGTGATGATGGAAAAACGCTTTTAAATGAATATGTAGCTGAAGAAAAAGCGGCTACGGGACTAAACTCCCTCAAATTAAAATACAACCGCATCCTTGGATACTTTCTGGAAGTTACCAAAAGTCAGTCAGAGAATGTACCGGACCGATTCAGAAGGCGGCAGTCTTTAACACAAGCGGAGAGATTCTCCACAAACAAGCTTGAGGAATTGGAAACCGAGATAATGAGTGTTGGTGAACGCATCGTTGATCGTGAACGTGAAATATTTCTCGGTATCAGGGATGAAGTAAAGAAGCATGTACCACAGATTTTGCGCCTTGCCGGTATTATCTCTGAAATTGATGTTATTCAGTCATTCGCCCACGCGTCAACCGAATATGGATATGTCAGACCAGTAATGTCAGATAGTGCAACAACAGAAATAACCGGTGGAAGACATCCTGTCGTTGAACGTCATCTGCCCCATGGTTCATTCGTTCCCAACAGTATAACCCTCTCAGGAGATGGGATTTCTTTTGCCCTGGTTACCGGACCGAACATGGCAGGAAAGTCCACCGTACTCAGGCAGGTGGCATTAATTACATTAATGGCTCAGTCCGGCTGCTTTGTGCCGGCAGATTCAGCTCTTATCGGAACAGCAGATAGAATCTACTGCCGGGTAGGGGCCTCGGATAATCTGGCCAGGGGTGAATCAACATTTCTTGTAGAGATGATGGAAACTGCCAATATCCTCAGAAACGCGACTTTCCGAAGTCTGGTTATTATGGATGAAGTGGGCCGGGGTACGGGAACAGCTGATGGTTTGGCAATCGCCAGATCGGTATGTGAGTATCTTCTTGATGGAAACCGCCCCCGAACGTTATTTGCCACACATTACAGAGAACTCACTCGGATGATTCATCCCTCATTAATCAATCTGTCAATGGCTGTTCGAGAGGAAGGCGACAAGGTAATATTTCCTAAAACACTCATTAAAGGACCTGCGGAGGCCTCATATGGAATTCATGTAGGCGCTTTGGCCGGTTTGCCGGAAATAGTTGTTGATAGGGCAAAAGAGCTTCTTGAGGCACAGGATATTGGCTATGATAATAATTCTGAAGTCATGCCGCCGCTGCATGAACGAAAAAAATCCCCGCCGATGCTGTTCGATCCCCGTGAACTGATTCTTGACAGCCTGCGGGATCTGAATCTGGATAATCTGACACCGCTTGAATCCCTGAAATTACTCTCACAATGGCAGATTGAGCTGGATTCATCAGACTGATCTCAAGTAATAACCGTAATTCACCAGTTATAGTTATTGATGAAACCTTTTTATTATACATGTCCTGTCTGCGGTCTTCCTTCAGCAGGATATATGAGGCCCTGCATTAAATGTGAAGGCCGTATGGATAATAGCAGTTATGGGACTTGCAGTTTGTGCGCAATAGATCTTGCGGGATGTGATGATCCATGCCCTTCCTGCCGTTCCGATGAGCCTGTGGTTGATGGATTAAAAGCTCTTGGACCCTGGAATGGTCCGCTTCGCGAGTGGTTATCAATCCTGAAATACGGCGGTGATACGCGTATGGCTCTCTGGCTCTCTGAAAAACTGACGGAAATATGTAACGAGAACTGGGATGGGATATCTCTTGTTCCAATACCTCCGCGTCCGGCGAGATTGTTTAAAAACGGAATTGATCCTGTTGGTATTCTTGTAAACGGAATGCGTAAAAATGGCATTCCTGTAACCCGACTGCTCAAACGCAGGGGGAATCGGACTCAGAAGTCACTCAGCCGTTCAGAACGTATGCAGGAAGGAGCCTTGAAGTATGAATTAAGATACAAATCCCGGGTTATCAACAAAGAATATGTCTTAGTGGATGATGTCAGTACGACAGGTACCACACTGAATGTTTGCGCGCGAATATTAAAGACAGCAGGAGCAGCCCGGGTTTATGGAATAGTGGTATGTAAGGATTGACAGCTTATCAATAGGCTCATGTACTTGACGTGTAACTCAGTTAAAAGTAATATTGACATGTTAAAAATTTGTCAGAAGGTTTGAGAGCCCGCATTGCGGTCTCTTTTTTTTGGCCTGGTTTTTTTAAAAGAGAAATATGGATACAGACCGGAAGCTTGAAGAGATAATTTCGCCTCTCCTGGAAGAAATGGATCTTTCCATTGTGGAAATTTCAATTGGGCGCCACAGGGGTGATGTAAAAGTCAATCTTGTTCTTTTTAAAGAGGGCGGGATAAGTCTTGAAGATCTCACCAAAGCTCAAAAAGTTATTCGCCCCCGTCTTGAACTTGAGTTTGACCGGGAGGACTTATCCATGGAGATTTCATCTCCGGGAATGTCCAGGGTTATTAAAAACCCCCGTGAATACAAAATCTTTGTCGGCAGTCGAATGCGCCTGCTTATTGATGAAGAGTGGATAGAAGGAACTCTTAAAGGATCAGGAGAAGGGAGCATCAGTTTCGAATCCGGTAAAGAGGTGCTTGATATCCCTGTCAACAGGATTAGAAAGGCCAAGCTTGCTTAAAACTATGAAGGAGACTCGCGGGTAATGAACGCAGATTTTGCCGAATCAATAAGGCTTATTCAGTCAGAAAGAGGTATTACCGAAGACCTTGTGCTGGCAACCATTGAAGAATTTTTAATGGCTGCATATAAAAAAACATTCGGAACATCGGATAATGCCGTTGTCAGGTTCTCTGAATCCGGCGGTAATGTGGCAATTTATGCCAGGAAGATAATAGTCGAAGACGATGATCTATACGATCCGGTTTCTGAAATTGAACTTGCCGAAGCTCTTGAACTCAATGAAGAGGGTGAAATTGGTGATGAACTCCTGATAGAGATTGATCCAAAAGATTTCGATCGTGGGGCAGTACAGAGTGCCAAACAGAAAGCAAGACAGAATCTGCGTGAAATACAGAAAGATACCCTGTACTCCGAGTTTAAAGATAAAGTCGGTGAAATGATAATTGGTTATTTCCAGCGTGAGAAAAATGGGACGATTTTTGTTGACCTGGGGAAAACCGAAGGTATTCTTCCCAGGAGATTCCAGTCACCCAGAGAAGAATATCACCATGGCGATCGAATAAAAGCCATGATTGCCGAGGTGAAAAAAGCACCTACGGGGCTGGAGTTTATCCTTTCCCGATCGCATGGTGAGTTTGTAAAACGCATCTTTGAACTTGAAGTACCGGAAATATATGATGGTACCGTTGAAGTGTTTAAGATTGTCCGGGAGCCGGGATACAGAACCAAGGTTGCCGTATACTCAACTCGTGATGATGTTGATCCGGTTGGTGCCTGTGTTGGTCTTAAAGGTGTTAGAATTCAGGCTATTGTCCGGGAACTGGAAGGTGAGAAGATAGACATTCTTAAATATGATAATGATACTATTTCATTTATCCGGAATGCTTTAAGTCCGGCTGAAGTACAGGATATCATTGTCCTGGATGGCGGAAAACGACAGGCACTGGCAATTGTTCCTGAACAGCAGCTTTCACTGGCTATAGGAAAGCAGGGTCTTAATGTCAGATTGGCAAACAGACTTGTTGATTGGAACATTGATGTAAAAACTGAAGCTCAGTTCTCAGAGATGGATATTTCTCTGGAAATCACCCGAGCCGCATCCGACTTGTTCAGCGGTATTGTTGATAATGAAGAAGAAATTACCAGAATCAGTGAATTACCGGATATATCCGAACGTTTGGTTTCAGTTCTTAAAGAGAATGGAATTGAACTGATTGAAACTCTTATCAGTCTTACAAACGATGAACTTGGAAGTCTTAGCGGGTTGACACCTTTGGATGTTGAACAGATTCAGAAAATCATCGAAGATAACGTGGAAATAATTGAGAGCGAAGAAGAAGAAGAAGAAGTCCTCGATGATGATCTGGTGGAAGAAGCTCCATCAGACGGTGCCGAGGATGAAGTCGAAACTTATGAATGCCCTGAATGTGAGCAGTCAATAACCGCTG
>JAUUYD010000366.1 GCA_030590585.1 Spirochaeta sp. | reverse complement strand
CTCTGATACACTTCCATGACGGCAAGTCCTGATTTAATTGAGAGTTCCTGCAGTAAACGGGAATGTTTCTGTGCTGCCTCAACCCAGGGGTTAATAATAGGTTTCATTTAAAACACGGTAAATGAATAATCCGGTAAGTGAAAGAGCGAAGAGGCTTGACGATAGAGGTCATCCAAAAAAACAACAGCTTGACCATATGCCTGCTGTACTTTAAAAATACAGTCATGGAATGGAGAGCCAGTCACATACTCGTCAAAGACCGCGGGTTGGCCCAGCAGCTGCTCAGACAGATAAAGCTGGGCGGACGCTTTGAAACAATAGCCAAAGAACATTCAACATGCCCCAGCCGGTCCAAAGGCGGGGATTTAGGATGGTTCGGCCCTGGGAAAATGGTGGGACAGTTCGAAGCCGCCTGTAAAAGAATGTCACCGGGATCGATATCCGACGTCATACAAACCCAGTTCGGCTATCACATTATCAAACTCACCGGGCGGAAATAGTCAATCCCGGCCAGCCGCGGCTATGAGGCCGGATCAGTGCTGTTTCCTTAGAAATCCGACTTTAATTTTCTCATAATCCCCTCTGAAGAAGACACATTCAGCAATGCAAACCGAGCAGCCCATGGATTTTGAAAAGGGCAGAGCGCATTTGATGTGGTCAATATGCTTGGGACCGCCGTCTTTCATCCGTGGTTTGACATCATATATGGCCCCTGCAGGGCATTCCCGGACACATTTATTGCAGCTTTCACAAAACTCGGCAATCCAGGCATGAATGTTGGGGCTCACGACTGAGTCTGAACAGGGAAGGTTTTCAATACTCGTATAAATTGCGGCGATTCTCTGACTGGGACCCAGTTCCGGAGATATAAGGACACCCTGCTTCCCTATGCAGCCCAAACCTGCTTTTTGAGCCAGGCGCGGGTAGTTAACCTCGCCGCCTAAAGGAGAACCCGCATGAGCTGCATATCCTCTCTCCCTCAAGAAGTCGGCAATCGGATTTACAATGGAGCTGAGTGTATTATAGGTTCGCCAGACCTCCTTTCCTGTCTCCCTGGATGGTGCTTTCCCTATTTCCTCTTTATCCATCGCCATAGTTACTACGATTGCATTATCGCTGAGAGTTTTGTAATTGGAAAAAACCAGGTTACGGGGAACCTTTGTATATCCGATGTCGTGACATCCCAGGGAACGGGCGAAATCCTCAAGTTTCGGGAAAAAATCTTTCTCAGCCCGGGTAAGAGCCGCTGCCTGTGCGGGGTTCTTCTTCAGATCTTTAAAACCCCTGGACCGGTTTCTGATTGTGCCCACTATCAGGGAGAGTACTCCGAGGGCACTTTTTCGAAAGTGACTTTTACTGCCATAGGTGAAAACCACATCAGGGACGTGGCGACCCTCCCGTGAGTTCTCATCAGGTTCAAATAACCTTGTCCCGGGAGGAACAAAATCTTCTACTTGTCTATCAATCAGTTTTACCAACAGGGTTTTTTTGCGTTTTATTTCCATCTTACTTACAACTACTTCAGGGCTTTTAGAATCCGCCCGATGGCCTCATCCACATTCTCCCTGGAGTTAAAGGCGCTAATCCGGATAAATCCTTCTCCCATTCTGCCGAATCCGCTCCCCGGGGTTACCACGACATCGGCCTCTTTTAAAAGTTTGTCGAAGGTGTCCCAGGAATCCTCTCCGGTTTTTACCCAGACGTAGGGGCTGTTCACCCCTCCCCATGTTTGATATCCGACATCGTTCATTGCCTGCCTGATAATTTCGGCATTTTCCAGATAGCCTTTTATCAAGGCTGAGGTTTCTTCTCTGCCTTCCGGGGTGTACACCGCTGCCGCGGCTTTCTGTACAGGGTAGGAGACACCGTTGGATTTGGTGGAATGGCGGCGGTTCCACATGTTTTTTAGTTTAATCCCGTCGATATCGATGGCTCCGGGTACAACTGTGTAGGCGCATCGGGTACCGGTGAATCCGGCGGTTTTAGAGAAGCTGCGGAATTCAACTGCGCATTTTTCGGCTCCGGGAATCTCGTATATGCTTCTGGGGAGTTCAGGATCGGTAACAAAGGCTTCATACGCGGCGTCGAATAATATAAGTGAGCCCTGATCCAGGGCCCATTGAACCCATTGGCCAAGCTGATTTCTCGTCGCGGTGGTTCCGGTGGGGTTGTTGGGGAAGCAGAGGTATACAAGGTCGGCACCGGATGAGGGAATATCGGCCGGGGAGGGTACAAAATCGTTTTCTTCCGTTCCTTCCAGATAAATTAATCCCTCATATCGTCCGTCTTTGGCCATACCTGTACGCCCGGCCATCACGTTGGTGTCAACGTAAACAGGATAGACCGGATCTGGAACTGCGATAGTGATATCATTTGCAAAGAGTTCCTGAAAATTTCCCGTATCACATTTGGCCCCGTCTGATACAAATATGTCATCTGATGAAATACCGCAGCCCCGGGAGGTGTAATCGGCTTCGGCAATGGCTTCTCTGAGAAAGGAGTATCCCTGCTCGGGTCCATAACCCTTGAAGCTGATCTCTTCAGCCTGCTCATCAACACCCTTGTGAAAGGCTTTGACAATTGAAGGGGGCAGGGGGTTGGTAACATCCCCGATTCCCAGTTTGATAATTTTCCGTTGGGGATGCTCTTTGATATGAGTATTTACCCGGCGGGCGATTTCGACAAAAAGATAGCTGGACTGCAGCTTGCTGTAGTTGTTGTTCAGTCTGATCATGGGGTCATCCTATCGAAGAACGACCTGTTTAGGAATCCGTTTATGCCGTAATTGAAGGGAAAGAACTTCTATATCTCCTTGCGATACTGACTAATGACAGCATTACCGGAACTTCCACCAGTACTCCCACCACTGTGGTTAATGTTGCCCCGGAGGAAAGACCGAAGAGGCTGATTGATACCGCCACCGCCAGTTCGAAGAAGTTGGAGGCGCCTATCATCGCCGAGGGCGCCGCGATGCTGTATGGAACCTTCCACAGACGGGACCAAGCGAAACCCAGAAAAAAAATAAAGTAGGTTTGAATAACAAGGGGTACGGCAATCAGAATTATGGCCAGCGGGTTGGCCAGGATAATCTCTCCCTGGAAGGAGAAAATTATCACCAGTGTGAGGAGCAGACCGATTTCTGTAATACCGTCGAATTTGCGGCAGAATACCTCCACAAACCACTTCTTACCGTGATTCCGTATCAGAAGGCTTCGGGTAATGAATCCGGCGGTGAGAGGTATCACGACAAATAAAACAACTGAGAGAAACAAGGTGTCCAGAGGCACCAGCACATCGGAAATACCCAGCAGCAGAGCAACGATGGGTACAAATGCGAAAAGAATAACCAGGTCGTTTATCGCCACCTGAACGACTGTATATCCGGGATCTCCATCTGATAAATAACTCCAGACAAATACCATGGCGGTACAGGGTGCCGCTCCAAGCAGTACCGCTCCGGCAATATATTCACTGGCCAGATTATCAGAAATTAACGGTTTAAATATGATTTTCAAAAAAAACCAGGCAATCAGGTACATCGTAAAGGGTTTCACCAGCCAGTTGATAACCAGGGTAATCAGAAGGCCTTTGGGCTTTCTTCCGGCATTCATGATGCTCTTGAAATCCACTTTCAGCATCATGGGATATATCATCAGCCAGATGAGTATTGCTATGGGAATTGATACCCTGGCGTATTCAAATTTACTTAAGGTTTCCGGTACATCCGGGAATATGAT
>JAUUYD010000456.1 GCA_030590585.1 Spirochaeta sp. | reverse complement strand
GGGATAGTTTTACAGCCGACATCAGTTTCCGGGTATTAAAGAGAAATGAAAGCCTTACCCTCAACGGGGCAAGAATCGATTGGATTCGGAGAAATCATCCCAACGGCAGCTTTTCATACAAGGTATCCGAAGCCGGCAGATCTTTTATATATTCAACTGATACCGAACTGACCGAAAAGGATTTTCAGAGAACCAAAAAAAATATTTCTTACTTTCAGGATGCTGATGCAATCGTTCTTGATGCGCAGTACACCCTTGGTGAAGCAATTGAGAAATACAATTGGGGACATTCGTCATACAGTCTGGCTGTTGAATTCGTAAGGGAATTCGGTATTCGCAAGCTGTATCTCTTTCACCATGACCCCCTGAATACTGATGCCGATATGGAGGGAATCCTCCGGTCCGCTCAGTGGTTCGATAGCCGACTTGAGCATAAGGGCGGAAAATCTCTGGAAATCGATCTTGCCCGGGAGGGGCATGAATTTGAACTCTGAACTGAAATTTGTAATTGGAGAGAATGGAGCCAAGAGCCTTTGGAGCTTCCTCAATTCTCATGAAAAAGAACTTGATACATGTCTGCTTTCATTGTTGCGCCGACTGGAATCAGGTCTCTGGGACCATTTATCTATCGATGATATGAACTGCATCAATAACCCAGTTGAGGTTGTGAATGAGTAACTCTTCAGGGAAAGTCTTCCGCGGCTTCATTCTGGTGTTTCTTATCGCTACTCCGATTCTGATAATAACAGCTGCTGCCGTATTCTGGTTTATCCTGGATTCTCCATCTGCCGAACATGGCAATGTGCCCGGTGAAATAATAGTCGGCAGCGGGGATAATATATCTACAGTATCGGAAAAACTGGAAAACAACGGTCTGATAGATGACAGGCGTTATATCTCACTGAGATTCAAATTTCTCAGCAGATTGGGCCTGGTGCCTCCAATTCAGTCCGGCCGATATTCCCTGAATTACGGACAAAAACCATCTGAAATCATAAAGAATCTGACATCTCCCCTTGAATCACAACGGGTATATACAACTCTCACCATTCCTCCGGGTTTAACCTCCACCGTTATTGCCGCACGTGTAGAGGAAGCAGGCCTGGCATATTCGGAGGATGTTATGAAAGCAATTTTGGACTTGGCCTCCGATTATCCGGTTAAACCGAATCCTGAAGGTCTGCAGGGATACATGTTTCCAGATACATATAAAATCGAAACACCAATCGACAGGAGTGCTGAAACTTCAAGAAAAACGGCCGAGTCTGTTGTCAGGATTATGAGCGATAGTTTTTTCACTTCTCTGAATGAAATAGATCCATTCTGGCAGCAGCTTACAGCATCTCAGCTGCACGAGAAGGTGACTCTCGCGTCGATCGTGGAAAGAGAGTACCGCAGGAAAGAAGAAGCTCCGATGATAGCTGCTGTATTTAATAACCGGATGAAAGAGGGCATGCCTCTTCAGTCATGTGCGACAGTCGTCTACACGATTGAAGAAACAGATACAGGTAAACCCTTTCGCAGTGAATATCTTCAATTCAACAGACGTATTTTCGAGCGTTATCTGGATATTTCGTCACCTTACAATACATACTATGATAGTGGTCTTCCTCCCGGTCCAATTTCCGCTCCAAGTCGAACAGCCCTTGATGCCGCATTCTATCCGGCTGATACCGATGCATTGTTCTTCGTCGTCAAGGATCCTGAGGCCGGTACTCATACTTTCACGCGAGATTACAATGATCACCTGGATGCCCGGGAGGCTTATCTGAATCAATACGTCGTCAAGGACTGATTATGGCGGGCTTAATTCCTGAAGGTATCATAGATGAAATCAGCCGCAGGATTGATATTCTTGATATTGCGGGAAACTATGTAAACCTGACCCGTAGTGGAGACCGGTGGTGGGGGCTTTGCCCTTTCCATGATGAAAAAACCCCTTCATTCTCCATCACCCCGGAAAAAAATATTTTCTACTGCTTCGGCTGCCACAAGGGTGGCAGCGCTATTACATTTCTGATGGAAATGGAATCCCTCAATTTCCCGGAGGCGGCCAGACAACTGGCGGAAAAGGCAGGCATTGACATCCCCGAGGGAGAAGGCGGTGAAGAGCGAAGGGATAACCGGCGGGCTCTCATAGACCTTTATAAAAAGGTTTCCGGCACTTTTCGATGGCTCATGCTGAACCATCCTGATGCCGAACATGCGCGTACATATCTCAAAGACCGGGGAATCCACGATGAAACAGCTGAGTATTACGGTATCGGTTGGGCACCATCCGAAGGGGAGTGGCTGTATAATTTTCTTCTGAATAAGAGTTTCTCATCAGAATTCCTCGCAGAGTCAGGCTTATTCAGCCGTAAATCACCGAAATGGTCTTATTTTGTCGATAGAGTGATGTTCCCTGTTATGCCTGACAGTGAACAGGTTATAGCATTCAGTGGACGAGCATTAAACGACAGGGGCCCCAAATACATTAATTCTCCGGAAACGGTACTCTACAGAAAAAGCCGGAATCTGTATGGATTGGGACAGGCCAAACAGAGCATCAGGCAGAGCAGAAGCGTCGTGATTTGTGAAGGTAATATGGATGTACTCTCCTGTATGCAGTCCGGCATAGGAGAAATCGTGGCTCCGCTGGGTACGGCATTCACTCACGATCAGGCCCGATTGATTAAACGGCAGGCGGATTTGATTACACTTTTATTCGACGGAGACAGTGCAGGCAGACAGGCGACGGTTAAAGCCGCGATACTTGCTGAGAACGTTGGTTTAACTGTAAAAGCGATAAATTTACCCTCAGGCAGCGATCCTGCGGACATTCTTACGTCACAAGGGCCTTCTGCGTTGAAAAAAATTGTCCAGGGGCCTATAAATATCTTCAGTTATTTGTTAGATTTCGTGATTAGTGCGAAATCGGATATCTCCGGTGAAGCACAGGAGGAGGCCCTTGGAGAGCTGATACCCTATCTGAATGCGGTTGAATCCGATGTCAGACGGGAAGCGTATCTCCGACAATTGGCAGATGCCATAAATGCGGATCCTACTACCGTAATCAGGGAGTACCGGT
>JAUUYD010000349.1 GCA_030590585.1 Spirochaeta sp. | reverse complement strand
AGGATATGCGAAGGTTATCATGGGCTCCCGCCCCGGATATCTTCGCAACCTGACAGAGGAGGGTTGTAAAATTGTCACAGTCAGTGCACTGCCCCACAGCATTGGAGAAACCCTCACATTTCAGATAATGCCCGACGAAACCAGCGGTCTTGAGCGCGTTACTTTAACGGCCGATCTCCGCTGGGAGAAAAAAGACGGTCCGTACTTTATTTACGGTTTTTTTATTCTGAAATTCGCCTCTGAAAACGACCGGGAGAATTATCTGAAACTGGTAACACAATACGACCGATCTTGACGGTGATATGGGCCGGTGCTATAGTTGCACCGTCTATCTAGTTACTGCCAAGTTTCATTGCAGTCTGGAATTAGACAAAACTCAAGGAGAGGAAAATTGGAACTGAAGATCCGAAAAAGCTCCGATATTTACATCATCGACGTCAATGGCGAGATGGACCTCTACAACTCCTACAAGCTCAAAGAACTCGTGATGAAAATGCTGGAGAAAAAGATCCAGAAAATCGTCATCAACCTTGAGAATGTGGATTACATCGATTCAAGCGGAATCGGTGCTCTTATCTATATCTGCTCGACTATCAAGAAACTCTCTTTGAAGCTTCTGATAGCCAATGTTCGGGGATCGGTAAAAAAAGTAATCGAACTGACAAAGCTTATGGGATACTTTCCCATCACCGGTAGTGTGGTGGAAGCTGTCAGGGAACTGAGGGATTAGGAACAGCAATGAATAACGTCAAAAAGATCCTTCAGGATGATGGCCATAAACTCTTCTCGAAAGACAAGATGTTCAGTAAAGAATTCCCAAGTGATTTCCGGCAGATCCGTTATTTCACACTGATGATAGTTCAGAAAGCCCCTCCTGAGATAAAGGAGATTAACCTCTTGGAACAGCAGATCAGTGAAATCATCAAAAATGCCGTTAAGCACGGCAACAAGTCAGATCCCGAGAAAATAATAAAGGTATGGTACGCTTTTTCCACTGAGGAAGCCAGAATTATTGTGGAAGATGAGGGGAAAGGGTTTCAGAATATCGATAAGTGGAACACCTTCAATGTCGACAGGCATGACTGTCTGTCCAAAGAGGATTACATCAAGCTCGCCGATTTTGTTTCATATCGAACCGAAAACAGTGACGATAACGATGGAGGCAACGCCATGTTTGCCGCAGTGGAATACTGGAATGAAGGGGTTGTATTCTCATCGGGTGGAAATATCGCTGCTGTTGGAAAGAAGTTTCCAAAGAAACGTCCGGGTATTGAAATCGTCTGATATCCGTATTAATTTTCAGTACTGTTTGTTCCTTCCACGAAAGGGAATCCGCTCAAATCCAGCGCCCACTGCTCTAGAAACCATGCCCCGTCGATTAATACAAGATAGATAAATCCATAATTCACCAGATTACCTCCTGTCAATCGAACCCGAACTGAGAGCCGTTCCCCTTCCCTCTTCGGGAGCGCATAACGGGGAGAGACATCCTTTCCACCGCCTGAGAGTGCTGCTTCGAAATCCAGGGATAAGGGCAGTCTGATTGCGGAAGAAAGATCCCCGGGAATCCGGCCGTTTCTGATGGATGAAAAGGCTCTGTCACAAACTGTAAGAGCTGATGACCACAGAGGATCAGGATTGCGGCGGTCGGCAAGCAGCCCCATGGTTTCATCCTCAGGCAGACGGGGATTTCCATAATTAAACTCCATGAATGACTGCCATTGCTCCTCCGAGGGAGTCCTGGAGGGAAGCTCGGCATTCAGAAGATTGAATGAATTTGAGAAAACCAGAAGCAAAACACCCAGGATTATACGGCGCCCTGACAAGGAGGTCATCCAAGAAGATCGCTGATATCGTCGAGAGAAATATCCAGGGTTCCGCCGCCCTGATCCTCCAGGTTATTACGTTCCTTTAGAGGCAGATATTCATCATTGTAGGCTGCGGCCAATCGAAAGATATCATCCTCAGCGTATTCCGGGGGAATGCTCACCTCCAGATTATGGCTCTTCTCCGTAAGTCCGCGAACCATGACATTTACAGGATCGCTTATGGTAATGGCAAAATGCGGGCTGTAGGTAATCATGAGAAGGAGTACTACAGCCAGTGTGGATAGGAACACCGTGAGGTTGAGTTTCGACTGGGAAACAGCCGAGGGCCTGATATCAAACCAGATTGAATAAGCTCCTGCCTGGCGAAGGATATAATCTCCGGGGCCGAAATAACGTTTCATAAAAGCATCATCATACCGTGAATAAAGGGTCCAATCGTCATCCTTAAGCATCATGACCGATGGGTGGGACTTCCCCCAAACCTCGGCATTATCCGGTCCAGCGGCCCAGTCGGGGCGATAATCCAGGGACGAAACCGCGGCAGACTGATCCATTATCCAGGCATCTTCGGTGCCGGTGTAATCCGTCAGCGCGAACACTGTTCCAATCAGGGTGACTGAAAAGATAAGCGTGGAGGCAGCAGTGGTGACAATACGTACCGTATGCCGCTGAACCATCGATGAATCGGCAAATCGTATCTTTCGAAATATTTTCAGAAGCCTTAAGAGCCTGAGAACACGGGCCATACGAACGACTTTTACTACTTTTAAAAGGCCGATTAAAGCAGCTGACCCGGCAAATGCCGAGCCCGCGAGAAGTGAAAAGAATGCCGGTCCTGAAGTGAAAATAAGTAATGGTACCGATGCCGCAAAATCAACCCAACCGTTTTCCCTTGTAAGGTAATGCAGGAAAGATTTCCGTGAGAGGGCATTCCAGCTGCGGATAAGAAATTCAAGGGTAAAGAACAGATCGAACCCGAAACCCGTGAACAGAAAGACCCTGCGGGCGGTCCAGGAAGCACCGGATATTATCAGAATATCCTCAGCCATGGTTTGAAGCAGCACAAGTACAATTGCCGTAGTGACTACAGCTTCAATAACCGATACGGCTTTCCCGGTACTTTCCCGGGGAAGATTTTCGTGTTTATTCATAACATTACCATCCGTTTTCCGCGGCTATACCGTGAAGTTCCACCAGTACATCCAGATCAAAACCGTAAAATTTATAGTTCTTCCGGGCCACGTTGAACCAGCTTTTATCTGAAGATTCAGCTCCCCTGTCCACTTTCATCCCGGGCTTCAGGTTCCGGCATCTGTGTGAGAATACCGCGGCAAGGCGGGCGGTACTTTCCATGTAGGGATTATCCTGGAAGGACAAGGCACTGTTTACCCCGGCTTTTATTACTGCTTCCGGCATAAACGACAGGGTTTTAGCCGCCTCGGAAGCCACCTTTGCCGCATATGCGGATGATATCAGAAGCAGATTGCGTTCTGAAGCTGAAGTCTGGCCGCCGGGAGAGAAATACTGAACCGACGGTCTTATCAGCATGGTGGCTTTCACCAGGTCTGTAATCTCATTGGAACTGATTTTCAAGCGCTGTACTTTCCTGAGTTCAAAACTGACGTATTTCTGCCGTTGAAATATCTTTTCCATATACCGGTCTATCATCCCGGTCCCAACTCCCAGAAGCGGACCTGTCAGTTCTTTCCTGGAGTTCAGCTGCCCCGACAGGGTATTCAGGAATTCCCCCAATTGGGTTTTTACCGCCCTGGGCGTCGCGGAGCGGTGAACCATATGCTGAGTAAAAGAAAAATCCATTCTTTTTTCCAGTATCGCTTCATACAGCGGAGAAAGGGCCTGGTTGGCGAATTTCGAAAGTGATTGTTTTAACAATTCCAGTATTCCGGGCCAGGGAAGCTTCGGAAAGAACGCCTCTGAGCTGAGAGTCGGCTGAAGAGTTTTACTGTTAATCTCCAGGAATTGGAGAAGCTGTTCCTCTTTCTGCAATGGCGAGAGCCCCGAAAGAGAGGGGTTATT
>JAUUYD010000059.1 GCA_030590585.1 Spirochaeta sp. | reverse complement strand
TTTCAAGCTCTGGATTAACTCCCTGAATACAGGCGTTTAGAACCTCCTGTATTACTTTCAGGTTACTTTCCGCAGTTTCATTTAATCCATACCATTCGAGCATGGTGAATTCATTGCGGTGCCAGCGATCTATCTGTTCTCCGTTTCTGAAACATCTTCCAATCTGGTAGAGAGAGGGTGCATCAGCTGCCAGTAACTGTTTCAGCCATACTTCCGGTGAGGGGACCAGAAACAAAGTGGAATGAGTCCCGTCAGGGTTCAACCTTTCTGTTCTGAACAATTCGATATGGGATTCGGGTATGGGAGATGATGTGATGATTGGTGTTTCGGCTTCCAGATATCCGCAGTTATCAAAGTACTCCCTTATGGCCCGGTACATGCCGGACCGGTCCCTTAACAGCTGCGGATGAAATTGCATGAGATAATCATATGATGAATCAGGGATTTAGGTGAGGGGCGAAAAAAAACCGCCGGATGACGGCGGTTTGAACAATAATCACCGGGATTTTTCAATCAGCAATGATACAATCGGTGGGACATACTTCGACGCAGGCGCCGCAGCTGGTGCAGACATCGGGATCAATTATTCTGACATCGCCCTGTTCGCTGATCGCATCGACAGGGCATTCGGGTTCACAAGCGCCGCAGTTGATGCAATCTTCTTTATTGATGACGTAAGCCATGTATTACCTCCATATGGAATATTCGTAGATAACTTAACGGAAGGAACCTCAGATAATCAAGTCCCCGGGGTGGGGGGTACGCTCTAATTCACTTTGCATCAACCTCGGCATCATCGATATCACCGGGAACCAGTCCGTAACCCTCAATATGGTCCTCCACACCTGCTGGTTCCACATGAACCATGATATCGTACACCCTTTTAATCCGATTGCGGATTTCCAACTCCAGATTACAGGCCAGTGCATGGGCTTCGGAAACGGATAAGCTGCCGTCTACTTCAACATCCATATCGATAACATAAAGAGAATTAAGGCCGCGTATTCTCACCCGATGCGGATTCGAAACTCCTTCAATAGAGTTTGCTGCCTCAAATACAAGGTGATAGATGTTTTTATCATCGATACTGTCCATCAATTCGGTATTGGTATGCAGAAACACTTTTATACCTGAAATAATAATCCAGATGCTGACACCGAAACCGGCAAGAACATCCAGCAGCGGCAGGTTCAGTACACGGGTGAACAGGACACCGGTTAAAACAACAAATGATAATAAAATGTCATTTCGCATGTTGATTGCATCAGCCTGCATCATCCGGCTGGCGGTAAGTTGTCCAGCTTTAAATTTATATACGGCCAGTGCTGACTTTCCGATAATGGATATTCCACTGGCGTACAGCGCAAATTTGCCTGGAATATCGGATATTTCCGTACCGGTTAATTTTCTTAATGTCATAATCAGAAGCTGGAGCCCGGCCATTATGATGATGAGGGAAAGAGTCTTTGTGGCGATGGTTTCCATTCGACCATGACCCCATGGATGCTCGGGATCCGGCGGAGCAGCTCCCGCTTTGGCGGCGTAGAGAGTTACCATGGATGTTACGACATCGCTGAGACTGTCAATTCCATCGCCGATTACAGCTAATGAACTGGATAGAATACCAGCTGTGATTTTGAGGGCCGATAGAAACAGATTTCCGACAATTCCCGCCCAGGAGGCCTTTTTAAGTATGCTCAGGCGCTCATCAGGAGGAAGCGGTTCCGTGAGTGTCTTTTTATTCAAGTATTGCTCCCGTAAATAAACCATGTTGCCCCGGCGGAACCGGGTTTGACTGATTTAAAAGGATGGGTCTGCTCCGATTGAGAGCCGTCAATCTCTCTTAGAAGCAGCTGTTCAATTACTGTTTCTTTTCCATCCCGGCCGGTAAAAAAAATAACGGTCTTTGCCGAATTTATTGTCGGAAGAGTGAGTGTTATACGCCTGACATGGGGTTCAAGGGGGGCTGTTTCTGTCATTGTTACCGGAACATCCCTGACCTGAATAGCCGGAGATCCCGGAAAAAGACTGGCGGTATGGCCATCGGGTCCCAGTCCGAGAATGATAATGTCAAATACCACAGGTCCTGCAAAATAATCAGCCAGGTTCAAGCAGTAATCCGATGCCGCCCGGTTTGCTCCGAGTTCGCCCTTGATGCGGTGGATTCGCCTCGAGTCGATATTTAAAGGATTCAGCAATGTTTCCATCTGCATACGGTAATTGCTGCGTGGATCATCTGGTTCTACGGCTCTTTCGTCACCGAAAAACCAGTCAATCCGGCCGAAATCAATACCTATCAGAACTTCGGTTAATGCGGCGTTGAGCTGCCGGGGTGCCGATCCGCCGGAGAGAACAAGCGATACTGATTCCTTGCTTTCCAGAGTTTTTTTCAGCTTGGCAAGTATGAACCGGGAAGCGGATACCGCTGCTGCTGACGATGAATCAAACTGATTTATTTCGGGGTTTCTCTTCAATATACAGGCTCCTTCAGATTCAGTCGGCCGGGTATACTTTAACCGGTTCAGTGTGGTTTTGAATAGAATCCGAACCTTTGAGCATTCTGATAAGACTTTCGGCAGCATGGTTGAGAATGACGGGAAGAACCGCTTCTTCATCGGGGCTGAAGCGGCCAAGTACCCATGACTGCACCGATCCCCTGGTCGGTCGGCCAATTCCGATTCGAAGACGGTAGAATCCGGCTCCTCCCAGGCTGTCTCGCAGTGATTTAAGCCCGTTGTGCCCGGCCAGTCCTCCTCCCAAACGCCAGTAATATTGGCCGAAAGGAAGTTCAAGGTCATCATGGACTATAAGCAGATTATTCAATTCAATTTTATAAAATCCAACAGCTGCAGATACGGATAATCCTGACCTGTTCATGAATGTTTCAGGTACAAGAAAACGGCAGTGTGAACTGTTGTTGGAATATTCAGTAATTTTTCCATGGAATTTTTCCCGCCATGGCGATTCCTGAACTCCGGGAAGGGTTCCAAGCAGCATCTGCCCGGCATTGTGTCTTGATTGAGAGTACTGCTTTCCGGGATTTCCCAGAAATACGGCTAATTTTATTATCATCTGCTTATGCCTCTTGGGAAGTATACTTCTTCAGATGAGGTTCTTTCAAAATTGCCATTTTCCCGGAACCTTAATATACTATTTCAATATAATGAAGCAGGAGTGCCCATGCTTGTAATTTCCGGATTTAGAATCCTGAAAGTTGAACCCCGCGGGGCCGGGAAACTTACGGAAATAATATGTGAACGTATAGCCGGCGGTGTCGATGAGCACTCCGACACTCGATTCTTCCCGGGGTGTAAACCGGTTAAAATCAGATCAATAGTAAAAACGGGTGATTCCTATCTCTTGAGAATTAAAGGTATTTCCCGTTCATCTCTGTTTTCCGGGGCTGTTATAGTTTCTGCCAATTGGCCTGTAACAGAAAATCGGGAAGCCCTTCTGCTGTCTGACGGAAAACCCATACCTTCAGAGACTGAAGTGGTTCGAGGCGGGTTGTGTCCGGATTTTAATCGGGAGCGTTTTATCGGCCGGGGAACTTTTCATTCTCATGGATCTTTTATCTCCGTTAGTTTTCCCAAACCCTTTCCCATGTTTCCGGGTGCTGTTCTCACCATCCTCGGGCCAAATAGAGTTCCACGAAAGTTTACCGTCCTCTGGCCCGGGATACCCGGACAGGAGGAGCGGCGAAGACTGAATAACATGGCACGGCGCCGTCCTGATTCTCATCCTGAGCCTGTTGAAATCTATGGACGTATACTGCATGTTCGCGGATTTGTTGAGATTCCGTCCCTGTTTTATGAAAAAGATTGGAATGGTGCCCGGTTAATTGACTCCTGGCTGATACTTGATGATCGTCGAAATATCCTTGAACGGAAGATTCTGAAAATAGTATCCCGTCCCGGAGGAGCTGATAAGCGATTACTTCGTATTGACGACTATCCTGAAGGTCTTGTTTTAACTCTGGTTCAGGAATTGATAAGGAAAGGAATCCTGGTGGATCGTGGTAACTGGTATTTCCCCGCCGGGGAACCACCACTGTCCCCATATCATCGAGGCTGGCTTAAGAGAGTTCAGGATGCTGGAGAGGAGGGCATAAGAGTTCGGTCAATCTCCGGTGAATCAGACCGTAAGGCTCTGGAAGTTCTGCTTCGATCAAACCTGATTCGGGGAGGAGCGGCAATCTGGTTCTCGGTTGAGGCCTGTAATAATCTTCATTCCAGTCTGTTGAAGGGAAAAAAGAAAGGTGAGTCTATCAGTATGGCAGATGCCCGTGAATGCCTGGGGGGCAGTAGAATCCGGACCCTGGAGATTCTTTCTATTCTGGATTCAGATGGAATCCTTTCCCGCAGAGCTGATGGGGATAATCGGATTGTCCTGTGAGAGATTCAAGATATTGGTCAGTATTATTTCTTCCATTCATTGCTGCCGCTCTGATGATGATGTCCTGCAGCGGTACTGCCCCTGTCATCGAAAATCTGCAATGGCGTGTATTGTACCGGGATGACGGGCAGCATCGTTATGAAGAATTATCGGTTTTTCTGCGAATCTCTGATTCTGATGGTCCTCAAGACCCGGCGCTGATTACCATAACGGCTGGGAATGGCGGTTTAAACTGGCGTTTCACAAGTGATGAATGGATTTCTCAATCTGTTAATGGTCAGGAATGGCTGGGACTGCCGGGGATTATTCCACTGAATGGCTTCCGATTGCCCGATGCCCTTTACACCATCAGCCTGGAAGATCTTGCCGGCAGGACTGATAAAAGGACTTTCCGGCCGGATCCGGACCGGCCGGCTGACGCGAACCTGAAGTGGCCTGCAGCTGTACTGCAAGATGGTATACTGCAGCTTGAAGGTCCGTATGACAGTGGAATCCTGATACTGCGGGATGATGAGTTCAACCCTCTTGAAACAATGCCGGTGAACAATCGCTCAATTGTGAGAGGAAGCGAAGCTGCTTGGTGGGAACTCTGGATTTCACTTGAGGATACTTCCGGGGGTTTCCGTCTCGGCCCATACCCGTTTTTATCGGTTCCTGATACCGAATAAGCTTTTAACTCTTTTTCTCATTCTGGATGAAAAGCTCTTTCCATGGGCGGCTGCGTACTCGGAAGCAGCCTGACCAAGGGGATAATCCGGACCATACTTTTCTTTCAGGCTGTGCCAATGTTTGATTATCCATATGTAAAGGTCGGCTTCTGTCCGTTTTGGAAAACGGGTAAGCAGGTGCTCTCCTCTGATAATCTCAATGATGGGAGTGTATAGATTGTTGTACCAGGACCGGGCGGCATCTTCGAAGGGTATCTCTTTTTCACTGTTCAAGTTTATGAAATATTTATGACCCTCAATATGATTGAGAACCTCATGCCACCTGCCCGGCGATGTGAATTCTATCATTTCGACGGGTATGATTCGTTCCAGTTCGGTTGGTTCCAGAACGGATCTGCGCTCATAGGCAATTACAGCTTTGAGTATTTCATCACGGGTTGCCGAACTTCCCAGCTGAATCTCAGCTGTAAGCTCTATAACCTCGGCATCTATTGAAATAACCCCTTGAGTAAGTGCAACAGATACCCGGTGGTTACCGTCTCTGACAAAATACATATCTCCCAGTTTGAGCAGTTTGATAGGGGGCAGATTTATGTCTGACAGATATGCTTTATCTATACTCATCCAACGATGCCGAAGATGCTCTTTCCGGGGGAAAAAATGCCGGCTGAAATCCTGATATCTATCTTCACTCCCGGCGATATTTGCTATGGGAACAACACGCATTCCAAGGTATTTTTCCCTTTCCGGTTTTAAAAGGCTCTTTATGTCATGGAATGACAGCAGCTCCCCGGCTTCCGGGTTGATTATCGACTTTATAGATTGAATCCATGCTTTATGTTTGGCTTTGGCAAAGTCACTTTCAGCCTGGCTTATAATAAATGCGTTATTCTGCATTCCATTCTCCAAATTCAACACAATGTGATTGTATGCATTGATGATGGTTGTGTCATTATACTGCGAGCTTCGATTGGCATTAATGTCATACAAATGAACATGTCCGTGAATCATATACTTTGGTTTGAATTTTCTCATAAACCATAAAAAACTCTTGAATCCACGATGACAGGGGTCTTCACGGTCATGAATACCTGCCGGAGCAGCATGAGTGAGCAGGATATCCAGCCAACGTCCCCGGAATATCCTGTTGAAGGTTAAACGGGGTATCAGACGAACTATGCGCATGAACATCTGGAATTCGGTGAATTGATGCTCGGCCTTATTGTATCTCCGGCAGCCTCCAAGCCCGGCGATGATGAGATTGTACCTTCTATTCAGGATTACACGACCATCGATACAAATGGATCCGAATCCATGATTTGCCATGTTATTCCAGTCTGATGCAGGGTAGGCATCAGGAGACGGCCGGAAGAATGAGAGTTTTTTCAGATTATGGTTACCGAAAACAAAGTATAGCGGCTTATTCAAACATGAAACGATGTATTCATAGTAGGAAATATCCAAATCTCCGGCACCGAGTATGCAATCGATACCCCCGCACCGGTCTTTGATGCTTTGGGAGTTCACCAGTGGATCAACATGATCCGCAACGGAAAGAATATTCAACCCTCTTCCTTGTTCAGGTTCTCCGATTTCTGAAGCAATTCCTGCAGTTTATCCCTCGGGATAAGATCGATAGGGCGGGTTTCGGTGAATTCATAAGCCGATCGAGTGAAATTTGAACTGCTGATGAAATAACCTCGGCTGACACCGTTTTTTTTCATCTGTTCATGAAAATCCCTGATACCGGGCAGGTCAATCGTATCCGGAACTCTCAGGATTCGAAGGAGTTTTGGGAATTTTCTTGTGTTACGCCATTGCCCGGCACTTCGTTCCACGGCTGTTATCTGACACCCATCAGGCAATTCTGAATAATCGGTGATTGTCAGGCTCATGACCGCTGCCAGTTTTTGACAGGTTTTCTCAAAATTCTCAGGTGATTCGGTTATGAAGTCCTTGATACGGTCATCACCCCTGAGTTCCTGATATTGGCTGAGTTTTTCCGCTACATCTCTGAATGTTCTTTTCCTGGCATACAGTAATTCCCATTGTTCAATGGCTTTATCAAGATTCCTCGTACGTTCATAACAAATTGATAAGAAATAACGTGCATGCATCAGTTCGCTGGAATCAGAATCCTCACTGGAGATTTTAATGGCCCTTTCCAGTTCATTTTGAGCTCTCTGGTAATTCTTGGTGGCAAGGAAACATGCTCCCCGTTCAATCAGGGCTTTTACCTTGAAGTCCGGGTCTTTCTGGGCATTTTCAAAGGCACTGAGAGCCCCGGGAAAGTTTTTCGAATCCTTGAGTATTCTGCCCAGATAAAAATATGCTTTATAGTTATCAGGTCTGAGCTTCAGTGCTTTTTGCAGAGCATCTCTGGCTTCAGGATTTTGTTTAGCTTTGTACAACAAGTGACCCAGGGCAAACCAGCTGTTGGAATACCGGGGATTTACTTCAAGAGCCTTCCTGTAATAGCCTGCTGCCTGACCGCTTTTGTTGCGGGATTCCAATAATTGACCGACATTATAATAGTGTCCGGGTTCATAGGGTTCAAGTTTGGTCAGGAGAAGATATTCCTTGAGAGCTTCCTCATCCTGACCGAATTGAAGGTATAGAGCTACGATATCTTTTCGGAAAATTGCTTCTTTGCAGATTCCGGAAAAATCACTGATCTGGTTGACGGTTTTATACTCCATCAATGCCAGTTCACTCTTACCGTCCTGTGCGTATGCCAGGCCAAGCAGGTAGTGGGCCTCATTGTTCCGAGGGTCTTTTGCAAGGATTTGTTTGGCACCTTTAATTGCCTGATTCACCTTGCCCTGTTTAACCTGTTCCTGGAGCGTACCAATCCTGCGTGGAGCCGCGATGCTTTTAATGAGAAAAAAAACCAGAACACCCAAGAGGCTGCTGGATATAATGATGAGTAAGATTATGATTCCCGTATTCATCCTAAAACTCGAAAACTTAAGAACTGATGGTAGCGTAGTGGTAATAAACCTCAGTGTCAAACCGCTGGGCAGAACCTTGATGCTTCTGGTTCTTTTATTTTTCATAACGCTTGCTTCCGGAGCACAAACAGCGGATGATTTTTTTGAGAAGGGGCTGGACTCCTTTAAATGGCAGAAATCTGATGAAGCGGCAGTGTTTTTCAGTCAGGCTGTTGAAGCGGATCCCCGGAGAGATGTTCTTTATCTTTATCTTGGCATCTCTTATCACGAGAGCGGCAGGCTTCAGGATGCAGAGGAAAGCTACACTCAGGGCATCAGCCTGAACGGAGGAGAACGGGATCGGCTTCTTTTGAACAGGGGCAACCTTCGAACAAGCCGCAGTGACTATACTGGAGCCTCATCGGACTATACCCTGCTTATTGATGCAGCCGGGCCGCTTTTTTCCTCCGCGCTTCTCAACAGGGCCAATATGGAACTTAATCAATCGTCGTTGGTTCTGGCATTGGATGATTATTCCCGATATCTTGTTGTAGAACCTGAGTCGCCCCAGAGAGAAACCATTGAGGAATTGATAAGATTATTAAATATCCGTCTGGCCGGCGATGCACAAGCTGCAGAAGCTGCAGCTGAAAAGGCCAGGCTGGAAGAAGAGCGCAGGATAGCCGAGGAAGCCGTACGCGCGGAAGAGGAGGCACGAAGAGCTGCCTTGATGGAAGAGGTATTACAATCCTTGAGTAACAGCGCGGAGGATACCAAGAGTATCAGTGCCGGATCGGAAACTATTCGTGAAGACTTAGGTGATTCGGCCCTGGAGGACTAAAAAGAAATGTACGGAAGTAAAAAACCCTTAATTATCGGCGGAGCTGTCATATTGGCCCTTCTTATCGGCTTTGGTCTTTTTTTTCTGCTGCGTGGAGGCAGTACGGTAGAAGAGGGTTCGTCCAAACGGGACAACATGCTCATCCTGGCCCGGGATTATTTTGATCAGGGCGAATACCAAATGGCGTTGGATCTTCTCAATCAACTGTTAATTGACGATGCGTCAGACGAGAATGCCCGGTCATTGAGGGATGATATTCTGGAAGCACGGAAATCGGATGAAGCGGCGTCAAAACAGGCGGAAATGG
>JAUUYD010000244.1 GCA_030590585.1 Spirochaeta sp. | reverse complement strand
GAAGAAGTTGTCGGTGACGACATCGCCTACTTCAGAAACATCAACGGTGAATTCCGCGGAGTAAACGTGGAGCAGGGAATCTTCGGTATCATCAAGGATGTAAACGCCGATGATGATCCGGTTATTTACGAAAACTTAAGAAAACCTCAGGAACTCATCTTCTCCAACGTACTTGAAGGTCCGGACAAGAATCCGTACTGGCTCGGTATGGGTACTGATGCTCCTGATTCAGGCCGGAACCACCATGCGGACTGGAAAAAAGGCGATAAGGATAAAAACGGCAAGGAAGTGGGAATCGCCCATGCCAACAGCCGCTACACCATGCGCCTGGACTACCTGTCCAACTTCGACAAGGCAGGATTTGAAGCTAAACAAGGTGTGAAAATCGATGGTCTGCTTTACGGGGGCCGGGACAGTGATATCAGCGTACCCGTTGAAGAGTCCCCCTCCTACGTCAGCGGGATTCTCCTGAAAGCCGCCACCCTGGAATCCGAAACCACCGCCGCCACCCTTGGCGCCGAAGGTGTCCGGACTCCCAGCCCAATGGCCAATATGGACTTTGTCTCATATCCTCTGGGCGAGTACACCGAAAACAACCTGAAATTCGTTGACGGCATGAAAAAAGCACCCAAGGTATTCAGTACCAACTACTTCATGCTCAGCCCCGAAGGCAAATTTATGACCAGCAAACTGGCCAAGAAAGTCTGGCTCCACTGGGCCGACGGCCGGGTTCACGGTGAGTTCAAAGGACTGGCCACTCCCACAGGTACCATACCCCTGTACTCCGACCTGAAAAAACTCTTCAAGGACCTTCTTGGCGAGGATTTCTCCGAAGCAGACTACGAGTATCTGTTCACCTTCCGCTGCACTAAGTGGATTGATAAGCTGGGCCGCACCAAGGCTTTCTTCACCAAAATGGATTCCAACATCCCTCAGCATATTTTTGATGCATGGGACAAGGCTGTCACTGATATCACCGCCGCCAAAAGCAAGTACGGTGATGAGATTAAACCCGGTGCTTTTAAAGGTTAGTTGATAAACAGCAGGGTCTCTGTAATCCTGCTCATTGTTAATGGATTATTGAGAGGCCGTTCTTTCTTTGGATAGAACGGCCCCTTTTCATTGCCATGTCAACAGCTCACAGCTATTCTTAGGGTATGAAGAAGCTACCGAACCCAAGTGAACGAAACCTGATTCCACCCGATATGGACTATGTTTATTTCGAAGAATCCGGTAAACATCCTCTTGAACCGGAAATGCTGGAATACTCAGCTGTTAACTCGTGGTGGCTCGCGGAATGTGCTTTTCTGGCCTATTGCCATCCCGGCTTCGCCAGGATGGCCTATAAGCTGGCCGGCTTTGATGGATTCCGCTTTTTCGAAGCAACTGGTACGGAGTGCATGGTCAGCTGGAACAACCATACCGTAATTACCGCGTTTCGAGGTACTGAGTTGAAGAGTGTATCAGCTCTGCATGAGATTAGAACCGATCTCAATGCTGTTCCAGTTCCTTTTGAGCAGGGGGGTAAGGTTCACAAGGGATTTCTAAAAGGGCTGGAAGAGATATGGGGAGGCTCTGAGGGCTTACAGGTTTTCCTAGATACACTGATTACGGAGGATCCGGACCGCCCGCTACTGATTACCGGACACAGTCTGGGCGGGGCCCTGGCCGCTCTGTGCTTTGCAAGAACCCCTCAAGCCAAAGGTCTGTACACCTACGGAGCTCCCCGTGTAGGAAATAACGAATTTGTAAAATTATTTGAAGGGCGTTCTGTTTGGAGGATTGAGAATGCCAGAGATCCTGTGCCTCTGGTACCCCCGGATATTCCATCGATATCATTCAATTTCGGTGATTTTGGTACCCTGAAGTTCCTGAACCAGGATGGTGAAGTTCTGAACAAAAGACCTGTCTTTGTTCTCGAAGATCATAAATCAAGATATCGGGAAGCCAAAACGACACTTGATGATAAGCTCAAGGAAATGAGCCGTACAATATCACTGAGCAAGAAGGGCCTTGAGGCCTCCAGAAAAATTCTCAAAGAGATTAGACAGCACACCCAGCTGGCCAACAGGGAATGGAAAATACATATGCGGGGTTTACTCAAAGATTTTGGATTGAGTGTTGATGAACATCAACCCATTTTCTACGCTGTAAAGACATGGAATGCTCTTGCCGGGGGCTGATAATGAGTCTCACCGACCCCCTTTCCGCCCCTTCTTCCCTTTTCCAATCGGTCGTCTTACCGAAGATCGCCCTGATAAAGATTGTCCCCCGGGCCTCCGGCCGTCATCACGAATCAGCGCTTTAGGTCCGCTCCCAATCAAATCCTGCCGTCCGGCTTTCACAAGTGCCCGTTTTACCATTTCCCGATTCTCAGGCCGATTGTACTGGAGTAACGCCCTCTGCATGGCCTTCTCCTCATAACTTGACGGCACATGAACCTTCTTCCCGGTCATGGGATCGACACCGGTGTACCACATCGCAGTAGCCAGTGTTCCCGGGGTGGGATAGAAATCCTGCACCTGGTCGGGAATGAAACGGGTATCCCGCAGGTATTCGGCCATGGTTATTGCATCTTTCAGTCTGGCTCCCGGGTGTCCGGAAATAAAGTAGGGCACCAGGTACTGCTTCTTACCCAGCTTTTTGTTGACCTCCGCGTAGCGCCTCACAAACTCGTCATACACCTGACGTTTAGGCTTACCCATCACCCTCAGTACATCCGGTGATACGTGTTCGGGAGCCACCTTCAGCTGCCCGCTGACATGATGCTCACAGAGCTCGGAAAGAAAATCGTTCTTCTTATCTTCCATCATGTAGTCAAAGCGTATGCCCGAGCGGATGAACACCTTCTTTATCCCGTCCAGCTTCCGCAGCTCCCGGAGAATCTCGATGTACTCGCTGTGATCGCTCTTCAGGGAGGGACAGGGCTCGGGAGTCAGGCATCGCTTCCCCGGGCAGGAACCTTTGGTTCCCTGTTTGGTGCAGGCCGGATCCCGGAAGTTGGCCGTCGGGCCGCCCACATCGTGAATATAACCTTTAAACTCAGAATCGCCGGTGAGAATCTTCGCCTCCTTCACCAGAGAATCCCGGCTCCGGGATGTAACGATACGTCCCTGATGGAAGGCAAGGGCACAAAAAGCACAGGCCCCGAAGCAGCCCCGGTTGGAAACCAGGCTGAACTGAATCTCTTCCATAGCCGGAATTTTTTCCGAATAGGAATGATGAGGTCCCCGGGCATAAGGCAGGGCATACACCGCATCCATCTCCTCCCGGGACAGTGGAGGCGCCGGGGGATTCTGCACCACCGCCCTGTTACCGTAGGGCTCAGCCATAGTCCGGCCTGTGAAAGGATCGGCATTTTCATACTGAATGCGGAAACTCTCGGCAAAGGAGGTTCGCTCGGTTTTCAGCTTTTCATGATTCGGGAGTACAAGCGCCTCTTCGGGAATCTCAGCTGCCGGGCAGATGTAAACCGTCCCTGGTACATCTCGAATCTCCGATACAGCGGTCCCGGTATCCAAGGCAGCAGCTATCTTCCTGATGGCGGCCTCACCCATTCCATAAACCAGTAAATCAGCCTTGGAATCAAGGAGTACCGAACGCCGCAGAGAATCCTTCCAGTAGTCATAATGGGCCATTCGCCGAAGCGAAGCCTCAAGCCCGCCAATAATTACCGGCATCTTCTTGTAGGCCTGACGTACCAGATTGGCGTATACCGTTACGGCCCGGTCCGGCCGTTTTCCAGCCGCGCCGCCAGGGGTGTAGACATCCTTCCGGCGTTTCTTCTTCGCGGCGGTGAAATGGTTCACCATGGAATCGAGGTTTCCCGAGGTCACCAGAAATCCCAATCGTGGACGCCCGAGAACCTTGAGATTTTCGGGGCTCCTCCAATCAGGCTGGGCAATCACACCCACCCGGAACCCCTCGGACTCCAGCACCCGGCCGATAACAGCGGCACCGAATGAGGGATGATCCACATAGGCATCACCGGTCACCAGAATAAAATCAGGCCGGTCCCAACCCCGGGACTCGAGATCTTGTTTGTTAATAGGAAAGAAGGGGTTCATCGGGGTGGATTATCGCGGAAAACCCGAAGGGAATCCAGCCCGGGACCCTATGCGTTTTTCATGACCATGCATTTCGCCAATATCATATATCGTTATCATACAAAAAATTAACTCAAAACCCCTTCTTGGCTATTGCTTTTTTCATAGTGTAGATTATTTATTAACCTTGGAAACTCAAGTCTCATTGTAATAATTAATTACTTTCTTTTAAAGGATTTAGGCAAATAGAGACCCAAACCGTCACAAAGTTGGCACGTATCCTGCTTAATAATGAGTGTTATTAAGGAGATAAATGATGACCAAAACAACGATTATTATATTCACAATTCTTATTACCGTATTCTTCGCATCCTGCAGCAATCCATTAACTCCCGTAGTGGATGTTAATGACTCCCTGATGAGCGAAGAACCCGAAGAGAGTCTTACTAAAGATCTTAGCGATACCAAAGAACCTGTTCTGGACGAGACTCCTGCCGATGACGAGACTCCTGCCGATGACGAGACTCCTGCCGACGAGAATAACAAGGGTCCTGGAAACAACAACGGCAATGATAAAGACAACGGGAAACATAACGGCTGGAGCAAGTAGTAAATTAGAAATTAGCCCTGATAACAAAGGCCGCCTTTTGGCGGCCTTTGTCTATGTTAAGAGTACTGTTATCGACACGTCTGACTAAAACGAAAGCCGCCTCATTCGGTGGCGGTTGACCCTCAAATCAGGCGAATAGAGGCTCCCAGCCCCCGACAGCCGCCCGACGGGACATCTCATCATCCCCCGG
>JAUUYD010000197.1 GCA_030590585.1 Spirochaeta sp. | reverse complement strand
ATTCTGCCGGTAAAGCCCGGGTTGCCGCCGCTTCATTCATCCCTCTCTATGTCCACTGGACTCAAAAAGATATCAGAGTACTTTCTGTCTCTGACGGTCTTGGATCAGAAGGGGATTCGCGTTACGGTTTGACTGAATACGATTTTGAACGCCTGAAAGCCCTTGATAGCTGGATTCCAGGTCAGATAACCCGCTACCTCGGTTCAACACCCGCAAGAAGGGTTGGATCGGGGTGGCAGGTGGAGTTTTAGCGGAAATATCCCCTTTGGCTCCTGGTTTCAACCAGAACAAGTAATTCCTCTCCGTAAACGCCCCTGTAATACGTCAGAGCCTCCTCAGGCTTCCGCTCCCTGTAATGAAAAACCACACAGAGCTTTCCCCCTGCAAGGAATGATTTTAAATCTGCCGGATCCCACCATTCCCTGTTGCCCGGTCCGGATTCATACGTTACTCCGGCGAAGGATTCGACGCCCTGGGTCATATTCTTGGCCATGCAGAGAAGGCCCAGGGATGATGCATAATCCTTGAGCTGATTGACATATTCAAGGCTCTCTTCCGCAGAAATATGAAACCCATATTTCTTTCCGGCATCATCATCAAAAGCCCAGTCCATGTTGTCGAATTCGATATAGCCGGCACCCCAGAATACGGCTTTATCGATACGGGTCTTCATCACCTTCAGAACCTCATCGCTAACTTGGTCAATGAAATACTCCCCCGGCCATTCTCCCCAATGCTTCTCCACCAGGGAATCTCCAAAACTGTCAAAATCATCCCGCCAGTCCTCCCCGGTTCCCACGCTGATGTAGATACCGATAATAGTTCCCTTCGCTTTAATGGCCGGTATAGCCTCCCGGGCATCAGCATCGTCAAAGGGATCAAGAAGAACATAGGCATTTCTTGCCCCTGCAAGAATGTCTTCCACCGAATCGGCATTCCAATTCTCCTGATAAGCATGATTCCATACTGAGGTAATCATGCTGTCAGCCACTAATGATGAATTATTGAAATTGAAAAACATCGTGAGACAAACCAAAAGGAATTTCATTTTCATTGGAAGCTCAACCTCAGGTTTTTTTTGATTGTGCCCGCAAGCCGGGAGTCCAATTCCAGAGCTCTGCTGTGGCTGTCAAACGATTCGAAAGTCCCAGTAATATCATTTATTATTTGAGAAGCCTTTTTCAGATTCAAATTGCAGTATTCACCAAATTGCAGCAAATCGTTCATAGTAAAATTTGTTTGTTTTCCATTGATCTTGATCTGGTGATTTCTGGTCCATCGACCCGCATAATCATAAGCGTAAGTTAAATCAAATGCCGGTGCCAGAGACCAGGTTCCTGCTTTATCCATTAAAAATCCGAAGTTTTTAGTATGGTCATCCTGATTACGGCCCACAATATTAAAAATTGATCGCTTAAACAGTTCGGTAACGGCCTGCTGCCCCAATCCCAGCTGTCTGCTTAAGAGAATGAGCTGCTCGTATGCATAAGCTCCCGTTGCATCCCGATGCGCATGTGCCAGACCGGACCACGATGCGTAATGACGCTTTTCCAGTTTCTCCTGAATCACCACCCTGTCGAAACGCTCAATCAGAAAGTGAAAATCATTCCCATCTTCAATAAAGTCAGTTCGGGGAATATTGATTCCACATTCTCCGGCAATCAACGAGTAAATATATTCAACCTTGGGCATACCTTTAGGATCTGAATTATCCCTGTCACGATTATTTTCATTGTCAAACTTCATCAGCCAGTATGAGTGATGAATACCATGATTAACAGTTCCATCCATTATCAAACCATCAGGCGATATGGCGATCAATGCTTTAGACCTGGCACCACCTGCACTTGATCCTACCCGGATTAGCTTCAATGCCTGGCTGCGGGTTTCTGAGTTCATCAGCTTCTGCCGAAGAACTGTATCATTCGATGCTGCCAATGATGCCAGCTCAGACAAGGTATGGATATCCAGAACTAAATTTTCGGTATCTTTACCCTTAAGCTTTTCAGCAGGATGGTATTCGATGGCTCCCATACCCCGAGTACCAATATAAAGGAGCCTGTCCAGTGCTGTTATTTCCTCTGCAGGAATATTCTTTTCAGCCATATAAATATCAATCAGCTGATTTCCGAATTTATCAGGAAGGCTATCGGCAAAAACACCGGGAAGTCCTTTAAAAGTACGCTCACTGATATCGGGGAAACTATAGAGACTCTGAGTGTTCGGTAACTTTAAAGGGGATATCTGAATGGAAGTGTTAAGCAGTTTTTCGCTGTATTCAAATGTTGCCGCACGGAATTGCCCGGGAGCATAACCAAGATGGCCGATGGTGGTACCCCAGAGTTTAACCTCAACAACCTCATTCACTGATCATCACCCCAGGTAAAAGGCACTGCAGGAGAGGCTTTCTTTCGTATTCGTCTTTTCGGTACGTTTGTATTCGTTCCGGTGGGGCTGTAATCTTCCGGAATACTGAATAGCGCTAAAAGGCGATCCAGCTCCCCAATACCCCGCATCATCTTTACCAGTGTTGCTATTGTAATATTGCCTTTGGCATTTCGAAACTTGTCCAAAGCGTCATGATTAGTCCCTCCTGCCGCAATAACCTCTTTATCCTGTATTCCCTTACTGCGGCGCAGCATATCAAATTGGTGTCCGAGAGCTGCGATAATTTCTTTATCTGTCAATAAATCAATATTCATTACATCACCTTTCGCTGATATTGATGTACTTTTCAACTATTATTATCAGTTATCGGTGAGATTACAAGTGTTTTATTGACTATTGGTCAAAAAAATAATTTCGTTCAATTGACAACAGACCAGTTAACCAGTATGTTGGATGTATGAAAGCTATGGGGATCTTTGAAGTAAAAGCCAGGATATCAGAGATATGTGAAACAGTGAGAGAGACTCATGAACCAATACTGATTACAAAAAGAGGTATCCCCATGGTAAGGATAATCCCTTTAGAGAACCAGGAAGAAAAATCAAACATATGGAATCGACGCCAAACGTTCATCGATAAAAATGGATTTATTGCTGAAGAACTGATACTGCCATCCAGAGAGATAGATGCAGTAATTAATCCAATGGATGATTAATATGGCTTTAACACATCTTCTGGACACATCTGTTTATTCTCAGGTAATAAAAAGGAAACCTCATAAAACAGTAATGAATAACTGGAAATCAATTGGTGATCAAAATCTCTGTATATCAATTTTTTGTGAAACTGAGATACTCCAGGGACTGGAAATGAAACAGTCAAGCAATCTATGGAATGCTTACAATTCAATATTGAAAGATTCTTTACCGATAATTGATTTTTCAATGGATGCGGCAAAAATATATGCAAAAACGGGAAAAACACGCCCGGTATTTGACCTCCTGATTGCATCAACCGCTATGGCAAACAATCTAATTCTGGCGACATGTAATTACAAAGATTTCAAGGATATTCCAAGCTTAAAGATTGAAGATTGGTTGATTCCCTTATAAGCGAATTACGGCACCCGGGACTCAGCCAAAAACTTCCCTGAAAAAAGAAAAAGCGATATCGTCGAATCCCTTCAATTCCTCATGCCCGAAATCCGGAAACACCCGGAAGGTTTTTGATGCCTTGATTTTGTTATAGGCTGCAAATTGGGTGGAGGGCGGAACAACTTCATCCGCCAGCCCGGTAGCCATTATCACCCGGCCCTTTATCCGGTCGGTCAGATACTGAACGTCGATGTAACCCAGGATAGTAAACACTTCATCTTCCCTTTCATGCATGGGATCAAACCGTTTAAACCATTCCACCAGTTCCACAAAGGCTCCCTTGGCCAGATCCATGTCCCAAACACGTTTATAATCGCATAGAAACGGAAAAACCGGTGCCAAACAGGCAATCCGGGGTTCCAATGATGCACAGGCCAGGGTGAGTCCTCCGCCTTGAGAACCGCCTCGGGCACCGACACGCGCCGGATCGACTCCGTCAGTATTAATAGCCAGTCCGGCCAATTGGGCCGTATCCAGAAATACCTGCCGGTAATAAAGCTTTTCGGGAGAATCGGAGAGCCCCCTGATGATGTGTCCCCTCAGGGTATTACCTGTAACTCCGCCGGGGTCTTCAGAAAGACCGCCCTGTCCTCTGCAATCCATAGACCAGACATGATAACCCGAGGCAGCCCATGCCAGATGAGACATCCAGCTTCCCGAATCCCCTGAATATCCGTGAAACACGACAAGTGCCGGCGCTTTATCCCCGGCAGCTGGATTTTTCGGTCGAAGGTATTTAGCATGGATGCGTGCATTCCCGACTCCGGTGAAATAGTAATCGAAAAACTCAACACCCGGTGCTTTGAAATCAGCTTCAATCAATTCCACTTCAGGATCGACGGATTTCATTTCCGTCAGGGCCTTCTCCCAGTAGATATCAAAATCTTCAGGCCGGGGGTTAGTTCCTTTGTATTGTTTTAATTCTTCCAGCGGTAAATCAAGTATGGGCAACGTCGTTATCCTCCATGGCTTATATGAAAAAGGGAGCGGAGTTCCATGACTCCACTCCCCTGAATTATCAGATTATTAATTAATATCAGACTTCGTTGGCAGATTTCAAGATACAGCGGAGTAAAACATCCCCGCCCCGGGTACAGTCTTCCCAGGGTGTGTCTTCAACTTCAACATGACTCCGGCCATCGATACTGGGCACAAAAATCATAGCACCACGAGTAACTTTATTCACTTCACTCATATCATGACCGGCACCGGAAACCATACGCCGTGTGGTGAACCCCAGTTCTTCAGAGGACTCAACCACCCGGTCCCAGAGTTTCTGATCGAAGGGAGCGTGCTCCACCTTCCAGAACTCCTCGGTACGGATGGGACAGCCCCGGCGCTCGGCAATCATCTCGAATTCCTTTTTCATCAGACGCCAGGCTTCAAGGGCATGATCATCATCCCAACTCCGGATATCCACAGTGAAGTGAACCTTACTGGGAATGATGTTACGGCTGTTGGGATAGTTCTGAATCTCACCCACAGTGCCAACCATATTACCCAGCTGATGGGCCACCTTGTTCACCGTCAGACACATTTCACTGAAAGCGACCAGGGCATCATTTCGATTCTCCATGGGAGTCGGTCCCACCTGATTGGCGGTACCTTCCAGCCAGATATCATACCAGTGCAGACAGAGTATCCCCTTGGGAGCGCCTATTTGTTTTTTCTCGGTCCAGAGAACAGGACCCTGCTCGATATGAAGCTCGAAGGCCATTTCAATGTTCCACTTCTTATAGTCGCAGGGGAAATCACCCTTGTAACCGATTCGTTTCAACTCATCACCGAAAAGAGTTTTGCCGTCTCTATCCTTGCGGTCGTAGGCCCATTCCTT
>JAUUYD010000393.1 GCA_030590585.1 Spirochaeta sp. | reverse complement strand
TGACGCGTATATCTTCCGGTTTCAATCAGGAAAGTGAGTTCTTCAGCCGTTTCTGCATCAAGAAGATTCTTTTCCGGTTCATCAAAGAGGACATAATCCTTCCAGACCTTCTCAGTGGACAGCTCCACGAGAGTCTTCTTTTTCCACAATTTATATTTGGAAAGACGACTTATCAATTGATCGTAAAATTCAGGAATTGAATATTTTTCCGATACACATATACCCGTATCATCCAGGATGGACATCATCTTTTCAGCTGCATTAAGAGCAAGATCCCTCACCTCCGGATAAAGGTCGATGGTGCCGCCAAAATCAAAAAAGACTGCCTTCAAGCTCAAATTTTCAGCCTCCTGCAATGAATTGAGATATTCAAGCACTACGCCAGTAATATTTCAATAGCTATCATTTCAGCTGCTCTTTACATTGAAAATGAGAATAATTATCTGCATGATTGTACAAGCTGGCATAAACTGTCGTCCAGCAAAGTGACATGTCGTAATTCTACAGGGCCGGTGAAAGATTCCTGAATCCCACAACAACCCTGCCTGAAAGAATCGGTCATGGCGAAGCCCACTGCCTTAGCCTTTACTTATACAGTCGACGATTTTCCACATGGTTCTTTGCCGAAGTCGATTATCAGAGAGTGGTAAGAGATACGGATCTCGGGATTCTTCAACCGGTGATACTACCGGAAAATATATTTCATACTCTGATCTATTAGGGCTTTCATCTTTTCTTTAGACAATCTCTGAATTATCGGTGAAAAAGGCTCAAATGAAAAAAGTCCTTCAAACCCAGCCCCATAGAGGCCAGCTATCTGACCCTTGTTATCCATGATGTCTTTGTCATCAACAAAAACACGATCATCATCTGTGATATCGCTCATCGTTTTCCCCGCATACACTCCTGAAGCATGTATAAGACCGGTCTCCCGGGGGAATGAGTCCTTCTCTCCGCTCAGATAATGATGAAAAGTATCATGAACAATCTGGTAGAATCTTGAAAGTTGTGTTTCTGAAATAGCATCAACAGCCTGCCTCTTATACCTGACACTGCAGATATCAAAACCGAGAGGTTCCACAAGACCAATCATTTCATATTTTTCAAATAACTCTGCATATCTGTTCAACGCAGACACCAGATCCCTCTGCTGCTGATCCGCAGTTCGTTTATCCCCGGGATCATTAACCGGACAAAGTACGATTCTGCGGCAGCCGACTGATATGGCGGCTTCCATCATTGCAGTCAACTCCGGAATCTTTTCTTTAAAAAGAGTTGGATCATTAAAGCGCTGCAGTGCATTTACAGTGACAATCTCGATGCCGCACTCACCACTTTTCTTCCGGATGCTGTCCGGGGACTCTCCACCCAGGAGCGATGGATCGGCCAGATCATTACGAATTTCCACGCCTGAAGCAGAGCAGTCGGCGGCAAACTGAATAAAATCAGATAGAGACAGATCCGGCTGCATAATTCTATTCAATGAAAAATTCGGTTGAGTCATCCTGGAGGTCCTCCGTATCTGAACAAGATTATCATGTATTTTCGGTTTGTCAACATTGTTACATAACTATATTTCAGGAAAACAGGTTTATATGATTGACTGCGATCTGACGGCCCAAGTACGATGAATCTATGAGTGAGCACAGTGGCGGAAGAAGACCACGGAATATCAGATCGCAAAACCGCAGACTCATTCTGGATCTTTATAGAACCGAGGGTTCCATAACGGCCGGATTTATTGCTGAAAAAGTGAAATTAAGCCGCACGACTGTTATGAAGATTAATGATGAACTACTGAAAAGAGGTATCATTACAGAAGCAGGTAAAGGAGATTCCACAGACGAAGGGGGCAAAAAACCAACACTTTACAGATTAAACTCCCGGAATCAAATGATACTCACGTTTCATATCAAGTATGAGAGTGTTGTTTTTCAACTGTCGGATCTATCAATTGCCGGTGTCATCAGGGATGAAATTGCAATCAGCAGGAATTCTGAATTTACAGATATTATTGCGAAAATGCGGGAGCTACTTGAGAAACACGAATTAGTGCCGGCAAAGCTCCCCGTTTCCTATCTGGCATGTATGGTAGCTGTTCATGGAGATGTAGAATCTAAAACAGGGATCTGCATCCACTCCACCTATTTTCCTTCCTGGGGGACTTACAGCAATTTGAAAGAGAAACTGGAGATTGGGTTGGACCTGAACTGCCCGATATATGTTGATAGCTGGATCAGGATGAAAGCTTACGGTGAAAATCGTACGGGATTGGCAAGAGGACATGAATCGGTAGTCCTCATTGATGCCGGCTGGCATGGTGTCACAGCGGGGATACTTATCAACGGCAAGATATTCGCAGGCAAGAATTCGCTTTCCGGTGAGATAGGACACCTGTGCCTGGATTCAGAAAGCAAGATTCCCTGCGCATGCGGAAGCATTGGCTGTTTTGAAGCACTCATATCGATACAGACATTTTTGAATCGGATATCCGAGGAAAAAAAACGGCCGATGACACTAAAGGATGCGTTCAGGGCCGCCGACTCCGGAGACCGGATTACAAGAGAATCCCTGGATAATATTATCAGACTTTTCGCCATGGCGATTTCATATATAATTTTGTTTTTTGATCCGGAAATTATCATAATCGAAGGCGATTACTCTTCCGGATGTGAATACCTGGAAACCGGAATCACTACTCTTGTTGAAGTATTATCCCTACCCAGAATAAAACGGGAAGTACCTCTGATCTTCAACAACCGTAATTCCGTCGATACCCTGAAAGGGGCTTCAATACTGGCAATGGACAACTATTTCCGGTTTTAGAAAATGAATGGTATCAGTAGAACCAGGGCAGAGCCACGGGGTATGAAACCATGCTTTCCCGGTGCTCATTCGGATCAAGGGTCGTACCGCAGGCGAAAGCCGAGGAACGATCCCGACAGAATGAACAAGTTCACTCCGCTCATATTTAGGGTCGTACCGCAGCGCAGCGAGGAACGATCCCGGCATTCGCTTGGGAATAAATCCTCCCACAGATATGAGCCATATGTGTTTATTTCGCTTATTCGGATGCAATAACACTCATCAACAGCCGCCTTTCCTCTCCGGACTCGACAAGGATAGTAACATCATCTTGGGAATCCAGGGTCAGATTCAGCATAACACTGTGACCCATGCCCGGCGTAAGTTCATAATCCCCGGGAGGTAAAATGAGGATCCTGGAATTTCCCGGCTTAAGCCGACCGATCCGGTGCATCCCGGGAGAACCATCCAAATCAAGGTATTTTCCCGAGCCATTCAGACGGGGCACTAAAGATCTTTCCGAATCGTTACGCAGGGTTATACGAGCCGGTTCAGGCCATAAAGAAGCACTGAGGCTGAGATTCCGTCTCCAGGGACTGACTGCAACGGTAAAAGTAAAGGGCAGATAACCTGAAGCATCAAACCGTACCCGGTACAGGCCGCCGGACATCAGTTCCCCCCCGGGTTCATCAACACGTTCCCAATCCAAACGGGTTCTCCCACTGAGATCTTCACCATTCACCGCATTAAATGCATTCCAGTTAAGCT
>JAUUYD010000125.1 GCA_030590585.1 Spirochaeta sp. | reverse complement strand
TGATCTTCAGAATGAAAAGGCCTCTCTGGAAAAGACTATGAAAGAGGCCGTAGAGGAGCGGCAGGCACTGGCTGTAGACCTTGATTCAGATGAATCCGAACTGCTTGCCCAGCTTTACGAGGAGAACGAATTCATAGATATCGTCAATGCCGGAATCGATACTGACCTGGAAATACTGAAAGAAACCCAAAGGGTTGAGAATTACTGGCTGGATGAACTGGCCAATCAGTATATCGGTATGATTGGAGCCATCACCTCCCGGGACTATGATCGTGCTCATATTCACCTTAACGCTCTTGAGAACCTTTTTTCCGATACAATTACAGCAGAGCTGCCGGGTATCAGAGCCAGAAATGAGGCAGACAGGGAAATTGTCCGGTTCTTTTCGGCATATTTAAGCTCTTTGAAGCAGAATGACCTCTCAGCCCTCATTGCCGACTCGAAATTGCTTATCGACCTGGCAGTTTCTCATATGGAAGCCGGCCGATACCAGGAAGCCGATATTACCTGGCGTCAACTTGTCACCAACTGGCCTCTTATGGACCAGGTTACCAAGAGTTATTTGAAAACTTACAGTGAACTTATAGCACTTGAAGTCCAGCGATTTGCCCGTTTATCAGAAAAATCTCTGGTTTCAGGGGATTACCGTGAAGCATCGTATTCCTGGATGTCAGGGCTTGAACAGGTTCCCGATCCTGTCGGAAACCAGCTCAGAGACTTTTGGCAGCTGTGGGAAAGCACAACAAATACGAGACTGGAAGAAAAAGACCGTACCACGCTGATCGCTCTGGCAATGGAAATGGAAGATTCCGCCGCCCGGCATGAGACGATCAGCCGGGAACTCTCCATCGCACGAACTGAACAGGAACAGCTTCAAAGACAGCATGACAGGGTTTCCCTGGAACGCGATGAGGCTGTGCGGCAAGCGGCCCTGGCAGCTGAGGCAGCAGCCGAGGCCAATAATGCGGCTGATAAAGCGACCGAAAATGCCGAGACTGCCGAAACCACCGCATCAATCGAGTCCGAAAAACTGGCCGCGGCTGAAGAATTGATTTCGGTTCTTAAACAGCGCCTGGCCGAAAGTGAGGCCGCTGTATCAGCCGCTGAAAATACGGCAATTAAAGATTCATCAATCCCCACCGTGGTTCACAAATGGCGTCTCTATGGTGTCATTGTTCAAATAGGAGATGAGACTCTCATTGTCGAACCGCTTACAAGCCAGATTCCTTCCCCGGGGTCTGATATTCGGGTGATGCGCTCGCTTGGGCAGGACCGGGTGATCCACCTCGCCGACGGCAGGATAGTCGAGGCTGATGCAGCCCGGGCGGCATGCCGGATATTATCAAGTTCCGAGAGTGCGGAAATCTACGGCACACCGGAAGTTGACGATCTGATTTATATCTCGACTCAGTGAACAGAGTTAACTGCGAAGTGGAAATCCGGCTTTGTTAAGAACCGCAATTACCCTGTCTTCGGCTTCCTTTATAAATGCCGCATCCAGGGTTTTTTTCGAATCCCGGAACTCAACATGGAGTGTAAGAGCCTTGCCCCTTTCCCCGAGATCGAACACATCGAGAACCGATACGGAACGGAGCTCCTTCATCTGCATGCCGCTAACTACCGTCAGAACGTCCGAAGCGTAGGTTTTTTCGGTAGTGACGACAGTGAGGTCAAATACAGCTCCCGGAAAACGATCCAGAGCTTTAAAGGCCGTTTTATCCTTCAGAGGCAAAGACATGAATTCAGTGATATCCAGAACCGCAACGGCGGTACGTCCCTTGATCTTGAACGCCCGGCTTACCTGGGGGTGGATGGAAAGAACGATGCCCCGGGAACGGCCCATCACCTGAAGCTCCATCATCTCGTGGGGGTGACTCCCGGGCCAGCCGGCAGGAATCATGGAATAGTCTTTCGAGGGATTGGCAGGAACCATCCTGCAGGGAAGACTCAGATAGGAACACAGACCTTCCATTATGTCGACCAGCTCAAGAAACGGGTTGATCCCGGCTTCCTGAAAAACCACCCCGATCTGATGAAGATCCTGTGAGTATTTTTCCCCGCCGAGATCGGCATAACTCCGACCTGTTTCAAAGAGACGGAAGGAATCATGCTCTTTACGGTTGTTCGCTGCGGCCTCCAGCAGGCTGGGTATGAGGCTGGGACGCATGCGGTCGTGGTCGGGAGTCATGGCGTTGGCCAGAACCAGACCCTCGTTGAGAACCGGCCATGAAGCTTTAGCCAGTAGTGATTCTCCAACCATCGGGTAGGTCATGACTTCCAGAGCATGCCCACGAAGCACCATGTATTCCTGGGCTTTTCGTACCATGTTTTTCGCCGGGGAGAGCCTGAGGGCTGCGATGTCATGAGCGGGGCTCACCGGGGTGATGTTGTCGAAGCCGATGATACGGCCGATTTCCTCGACTATATCGGCTTCACACTCCACATCTTTTGTTGACCTCCAGCTGGGAACATGAACTCGGTGGGTCTTCCCCTTCCCGTCTGGTCCCGCCTCTCCTCCCGATATCTCCTCAACGGTAAATCCCAGAGCTTCGAGAATCCCTGTTAAACGTTCATCGCTTACATCTACACCCAGCACCCTTGTTATCCTCAACGGACTGGTTTCAATGGCCATTTCCACAGGCTCGGGCATATTATCAGACTGAATACCACCGACAGCTGCTGCCCCGGGGTTCAGTTCCAGTATGAGTTCAAATATCCGCAGCAGAGCCTTCTCCAGCTGCTGACTGTCCAGACTCTTTTCATAGCGTTGGGATGCATCGGTGCGCAGTCCCAGTCTGGTGCTGGTCCGGCGAATCTGAGCATCGGTCCAGTTGGCCACTTCTATCATGATGCTGCAGGTATCTTCAGCAACCGAGCTGGTAAGCCCCCCCATAATTCCCGCGATTGCTGAAGGCTTCCGGGCATCACAAACCATTGTGTCGCTGGAAATCAACTTGCGTTCCTGTTCATCCAGGGTGGTAAAGCTTTGTTCCTTTCCGGCCCGGCGTACAATGATTTTCCCGCCGGCGACTGTGACGCGGTCGAAAATATGGTTCGGGATGCCGGTTTCCAGCATCGCGTAATTGGAAATATCAACAATCGAATTGATAGGACGCATTCCGGCGGTGTTGAGCCGTCGCTGCATCCATTCGGGGCTCTCCCCTATTTTAATTCCGTCCACCGACAGGCCCAGAAAGCCACGGTTGGCCGAATCCTTATCCACATGAATTGTAACCGGGGGCTTTTCCCCTTCACCCTCGGCAATTTTCTCTTTCAAGACCTCTGCCCATTCGGCATCAAATTTATCCTTGTAGGGCCGCTGAAAAACTGCGGCAAACTCCCGGGCCATACCGTAATGCCCCCAGAGGTCCGGACGGTGGGTGAGGGATTTGTTGTCGATGTCCAGAACCAGATCGTCCACCGAACTATCACCGAGAGCCGCGGCCAGGGTGGTACCCACCGGGGCGTCGGATGAGAGTTCCATCAGGCCGTCATGGTTGTCCGAAAGGCCCAGTTCCTTTTCACTGCAGAGCATACCTTCGGAAACGACGCCCCTGATTTTTTTCGGTTCCAGGGTGAAGCCCCCGGGGAAGCTGGTACCCAGGGCCGCGTAGGGAACCTTAATTCCCGCCCGGCAGTTCGGCGCGCCGCATACCACCGTGGCCTTGTTACCGCCACCCAGATCGACTGTAGCCAGGTGAAGTTTATCGGCATCGGGATGCTGTGCAACCGACTTGATAGCGGCCACACTGACTTTCGATAACATGACGCCTGTGCGCTCCCAGCCTTCCACCTCGCAGACCCCAAGGGTGATGCGCTCGGAAAGTTCCCTGTCACTCAGGCCCTCGGGGAGGTCAACAAAATCTTTTATCCAATCAACTGATATATACATAGTCTCTTATCTCCAATAATTATCGCGGTCTAGCAGGCGGCGAACTGACGGCTGAAATCGATATTGCCGCTGTGCAGAAGCCGGATGTCGTTGATGCCGTAACGCATCATTACCAGGCGGTCCAGTCCCAGGCCGAAAGCAAAACCGTTGTACAGCTCTGGGTCGATACCGCCATGGCGCAGAACGTTGGGGTGGGTCATGCCGCAGGGAAGCAGCTCAACCCAGCCTGTCTGCTTACACACCTTGCAGCCCTTGCCGCCGCAGATGAGACACTGGATATCCAGCTCGAATCCGGGTTCCACAAAAGGAAAGAACCCCGGGCGCAGACGTATTTCCACATCCCGTTTGAAGACTTCACTCAAGAGGGTTTTCTCAAAATAAATCAGATTGGCAACGGTGATGTCCTTCCCGATCAACATGCCCTCCATCTGATGAAATACAGCTTCATGGGAGGCATCGGTGGCCTCGCAGCGGAACACCTTCCCCGGTGCAACGAACTTGAAGGGTGGGTGCTTTTTCTCTTCCATACCCCGAATCTGAATTGTGGAGGTGTGGGTACGCAGGAGATGCTTCATATCCTTGAACCAGAAGGTGTCCTGCATATCCCTCGCCGGATGGGTGTCGGGAATATTCAAAGCGGTGAAGTTGTAGAACTCATCCTCGATATGCGGGCCGTCCAGGATATCGAAACCCATGGAGAGGAAGATGTCCTCCAGCTCCCGCTGGACAATAGACACCGGGTGGAGGCCGGACTCTCTGACACTTTTGGATCTTTGAGATCCGATGAGAGTAATATCCGTCCAGTCGGCGGCGAGTATTGCGTCTATCGAGGCTCTTTTAATAGCGGCGCGGGCCTCCTCCAGCCGGGTGCTGAGCCGGGTTTTAAGTTCGTTGGCCGCCTGTCCCAGGGTTTTACGCTCCTCCGGAGTAGCCTGGCCCAGAGATTTGAGAATGCTGCTGAGTTCGCCCTTCTTTCCCAGAAAACGAGCCTTGAGGTCTGCCAGCTTCGCATCGGTATCCGTTTCTTTAAGCAGCGCCCTGAAGGAAGCTTCCAGCTCTTTAAGTTTTTCAATCATCTCTACTCTCCAAAAATCTGCGGGTTCACCGGGGAGCACCCCACCGGTTGGAGGCCTTCCCCCGGCGAATACAAACAAAAAAAACGGGCTCTCCCTGTCGGAAGAACCCGCTGCAATTTCAATCTGATATTCAGATTTCAGGAATGCATGAGGTTTCCTCCGGCAATGGGGCCGGAAAAAATAAAGCTCATAAAAAGCGAATACACACTCCTGATAGTCATGAGAGCATTATTGCAAGGGAGGGGATGGGGGTCAAGATGGAAATTTCAGGTTCGGGAACTGCCTCAGAGGCATGCGGAAAACCGAAACTGAAAGTTGGTAAAAAATATTTGGACAGATGCTGATATCCGCAAACCAGACAGTGTGTTCCCCACCTCCGTCCCTTTACATCCAAGTCGCATCCATCATACATGCTCCGGCGACGATGCTTGAGGTCTCAGGGGGATCAGTATATCGAAACTTGTCCATTCACCGGGGATACTTTCGTAAGAAAGAGTTCCGCCATGGGCATTAATAATGTGATCACAGATGGAAAGGCCCAGTCCCGTATTTGTTTTTGTCAGCTTAGTGGTAAAAAAAGGTTGAAAAACGGATTCTTTAATATCCTGGGGAATACCATGGCCATTATCTGATACTCTGACCAGATAATTACTTTCCTTTGTTGATATTTCTACAGCAATAACACCTTCGTCCAGTACAGCTTCCAGACTGTTCATCAAAAGATTGATAAAAACCTGCTTCAGCCGGTTCTCATCTCCGGTAATCCATGCTGGATTTGTGTGAATTTTTTTTTCAAGTTTGATTCTCTTGGCGTCAAAACGATGCCCGAGGAGAAGCAGTACATCCTCCAGAAGATCTACCAGATTTAGCTCTGACTTGTCTTTACGCGGTAAACGGCTGAAGCTTAAAAGACTGCCGATAATTTCTGTAATTCTTCTGATTTCCTTCTGTATCTTTTCAAGTTTGATTAAACCATCATCATCCAGATCTTTCAGCTTCAGGAGTTCCAGGTAGTTATTGATAATACCAAGAGGATTATTCACCTCATGGGCAACTCCCGCGGCCAGTTCTGCGGTGTACTGGTGCTTTTCAGCCTCAGTGAGATATTCCTTTACAGAAGCACTGAGCGAAGCATCTTCCAGAGTGAGAAGGGCGCCGAGATAACTGTAGTTCTCATCGTGCAGAGGAAGAATTCTTGCTTTAACAAACTTGGCATTTCCAATAGAAACTCCCTCCCAGGCCCCTTTACCCCGATTTGAAAGAGTCGAGAGAATTTCATTATTAACCTGGGAATCTGCCGAAAGTGTGAGTTCCTCCATAGCTCTCCCCACAAGAGAGGAGGCCTCGCTTTCCAGAATTTCGGCAGCGGATCGATTGGCCTGATAAACGGTTCCGTCCCGTTCGAAAATAACAACACCTACCGGTAAATCGTCAATAAGGCTGCTGTTGTAGCGCCTCAGGGCCATCAGCTGCCGTTCTTCCTCAGGCACAGTACGACTCTGTGTTCCCGGAGTTTCCAGAACAGCATCAAAAGCAAGGCGATACAGGCGCATTCTGTCCAGATCTGCAACAAATTCCGTGCTTTTCCGATAACCATCCTGAAGAACCGTTACCCGGTCTGCAAGTTCAAAGATTTCGTCAAAATTCTGTGTAATGTAAATTATGGATTTTCCAGCTTTACGGAAATCTGCCAGTATCCGAAAGAGATGAACCAGTTCCTCATCGTTCAGACGGTTTGAAATTTCATCCAGAATGAAAATATCCGGAGACATAGAGAGAATACGGGCAATTTCCACCATTTGCTGCTGTGCCACCGACAGTTTGAAAAGCGGTACAAGGGGGTCAATCTCCTGTCCCAGATCTTTCAACAATCTTTTGCTTTCAGTCAGCATGCGGCCATAGCGGCGGTAACCCAGCCATGCAGCCGGCATCCGTCCTGAATAGATATTCTCAATTGCGTTAAGGGACGGAATTATCATGATGCTTTGATAAACCATACCGATACCCCGAAACATCGCTTCCTGGG
>JAUUYD010000296.1 GCA_030590585.1 Spirochaeta sp. | reverse complement strand
AGGTTGAATCTTTCAGCTGGAAACTGGATGGCGGCAGCGAACCTTCCCGTCCTGTGTTTTTTAATCCAGACGGCAGCTACGAGTTCCGGGTTGATATGAGGGATGTTTCCGGGAATCAGAAACTTGTACTCACTGCAAAAGATTTAAACGGAAACGAGACCAGGCGGAGTTTTGGCCTTATCGATGGGCGCCTTGTACCTGAGCTTGTATTATCGGGTCCCGGACCTTCGGATACTTATGGTGCGGCCATCAGGTTGTGGGGCCGTGTTGACGACCCCTATGCAGCTTATCAGGATCTGGGGGGGATATCATCCCTTCGGTATGAGATTCTGGCGGCGGATGCAAAAACCCGAGATGGTCTGGTGAAGGGAGATATTCCCGTATCCAGTGACGGTTCCTTTGATTTTGCACTTTTCTCGGATATGCTTGAGGGAAAACAGAATGTGACTTTGATACTGACCGGCCGTAATGGACGGTCGCAGACTGTCAATATTGCCCTGGAGCAGGGCTTAAGTGCCATTCCTGACTTCGCAGTGGCCTCAGGAGACGGGAAGGCTGTTGCTTCATGGAGCTCTCTTCCGCTGACTGATGGTTATGAGATAACCGTTACAGGACGGGATAATACAACCCGGCGCTACAGTGTTGATAAGGGTCCTGTGGAGATTCCTCAATTGGAAAACGGAGAACTGTACACCCTCCGTCTTGAGGCTGTAACAGCAAGGGGACGTTTCTTCTCTCAGGAGGAATTGGTTATTCCCATTTCCCGGTCAACCCTACGACCTGTTGGTGTTGGTGAGTACCGCCGGATTCGAGTTTCCTGGTCTCTAATTGCCGGAAGTACAAGTTACACTTTGTATCGCGGTGAATCCGCTGCCGGTCCGTTTGAGATAATTGCTGAGAATATTACTGAACCGCCTTACCTGGACACCAGGGCTCTCTATGGCAGGCCTTACTGGTACGCGGTGGCTCCCGGGGCCTATAACAAGCAGCTCAGTTACCCGGTTAAGGGGACAACTCTTGCGGTTCAGGAAAACCGGCTTGAGAAGGTGGCTTACCTTAAAACAGCCGAGTCGGGAAGCTTGAGGATTGTCGGAGGCTATGCCTACGGCGCCGCGGCTGATGACGGTCTTGTTCTCTATGATGTAACAGAATCCACCAACCCTTATGTTGTTGGACGCGTGCCGATGTCCGGAGCAGTTGATGTGGCTGTTCTTGGAAATTACGCCTATATTGCGGCGGGTAAGGCCGGTCTTAAAATTATGAATATTGACGACCCCACCTCTCCCATACTGATCGGTTCCCGTCTCGCGGGGGATGCCCGGGGGATTGCTCTTCATGATTCCTACGCCATTATTGCTGATGGTGAACGTGGATTACGTGTCATGGATGTTCACGATCCAACCAGCCCGATACGCTTGTCCTCCACAAGTGGTCTTTCGGGACATGATGTTGCTGTTAAGGATAATTACGCGTTTCTGGCTGCCGGGGATGACGGCCTTGTAATTGTGAATATCGGTATTCCATCGGATCCTGCAATTGCCGCAAGTCTGAATCCGGGTTCTTTAACTTCATTAACCCTTTTTGAGAATCTTCTGGTGGCTTCCGGGGGCAGTGGGGGCTTGGTGCTTATTGATGTTTCTGTTCCAGAGATGCCGGTTCTGATATCACAGCTCCCGGGGGTTAATGCCGGTAATATTACCCTTTCGGGTGATTTCATTCTGGCTCTGGGTGATAGTGAACTCTACGTTGTGGACATTCGTATACCTGATGAACCATTCCTTTTTGACAGTATCCCAATGGCCGGTGCTTCATCCCTCGTAGTTCACGGGGACGATCTCCTGGTATCTTCACCTGCGGGCCTTGAGGTTTACAGAACCTTTCTGACAGGGCTTTCCTACGTAACAGGAGGCCGGGAATTACCCGGACGGGCGTATAGTGTTGAAAGGGACTCCGGAAAGCTCCTTGTTTCAGCTCATCGCGGGGGGCTTGTTGTTCTTGATGCGGAATCCCTTGAAACTCTTGAAGAAGTTGAATCGGACTTCGCCGTAAAAACGGCAGTTTCGGGACCCTGGTTATTTCTGGCTGATGGACCTTCAGGACTACGTATTTATCGAAGAGATAAACTATCGGAAGGCCCGGTAGTTTCATTGGAAAATATCGGTCGGATAAACGATGTTATCAACGCCGGAGATTTGGTCTACGTTTCTTCAGCTGAACAGGGTGTTCTTGCATTGAATCCGGGATTACCCGATTCTTCTGAACCGGTTTTGATTGGTTCAGCTCCGATGAGGAACTGCAGGGCTCTGGCTTCTTCTGAAGGGTATGTCTACGCCTCGGATGGCCGTGGAGTGGTGAGTTTCGTTGAGCTGCCGGATGCGCCTCCCCGGGAGCTGGACAGATTTTCACTCTATGGTGCCGGAGATCTGGATGCTCAAGGTTCCCTGATTGCGGCAATCGGTATTGATGGTGTTACTCTTTTAGAAAGGGATGACAGGGGAAATCTGTCGGCACTCTCCACGATATCGTTTTCTTCGGCGGCATCGGTTGATATTGAAGGAAACAGACTCTACGTCTCCGGGGGATATAACGGTTTTTCGGTGTACGATATTTCCACTCCCTCGAGACCGGTTCTGGTGTCCAGCTGTCCCGATGTCTTTGCCCTCTCCGCCGTGGTTAATGGGGATTTTGCTTATGCTGTTGATGGTAAGGGAATCAGGAAGGTTCAAATCTTTATTCCTGAGTGGCTGCGCTGACTCCCTCTTAATAGAGGGGCATACAGGAAATTTACATAGGAAAATTGCGGATAGCGAACCTTTTCAATCATTTATATGAGCAATCCGTCAACTTAATTTGTATTTGTGTGAAAATTATATATAATTAAGATTCGATATACCTCTGGAGGCCATATGTATGTCCTATAAATCCGACCTTGAGATAGCTCAGTCCGCCGTTGTTCGTCCGATTGCCCAGATAGCGGCAGATTATAACATCCCTGATGCTGCTGTTATTCCATATGGACTTGAAATTGCCAAAATTGATCCTCTCCTCACCGATATGAAACAGGCTCCAAAAGCACGTTATATTGATGTGACAGCCATTACTCCGACGCCTTTAGGGGAAGGTAAAACCACTACAACTGTCGGTCTGACTCAAGGACTTGGATATATAGGTAAAAAGGCGGCCTGTTCCATCAGGCAGCCGTCGATGGGACCTACCTTCGGTATCAAAGGCGGGGCTGCCGGCGGCGGTTACAGCCAGGTGGTGCCGATGGAGGAGTTCAACCTTCATCTTACCGGGGATATCCATGCGGTCTCCGCCGCTCACAATCTGGGTGCTGCTGCCATCGATGCCCGCATCTATCATGAGGGGCGCTGGAGCGACAAATTTCTGGCAAAACAGGGGCTTGAAAGACTGGGTATCGACCCCTATTCGGTTTCCTGGCGCAGGGTTCTGGATATGAACGATCGATCTTTACGCAATGTAATTACCGGCCTTGGAGAGTTAGGTGACGGCCCGATACGTCAGACCGGGTTTGATATTGCTGTAGCCAGCGAGCTTATGGCAATTCTGGCTCTGGCAAAGGATCTGGCTGATATGCGTAAGAGAATCGGGGCGATGGTAATGGCCCGTTCCCGTAAGGGCGCTGCACTGACAGCCGAGGATATCGGTGTTGCAGGCGCCATGGCCGTATTGATGAAAGATGCTTTGAAGCCGAATATTCTTCAGACTCTGGAAGGGCAGGCGGCGTTTGTCCACGCGGGTCCTTTTGCCAATATTGCCCACGGTAATTCATCTGTAATTGCTGACCTTGTGGCGGTTCGTCATACTGATTATCTGGTAACCGAGTCCGGGTTCGGTTCGGATATCGGCATGGAAAAGTTTTTTGATATCAAGTGCCGGGCTTCGGGCCTGGTTCCTGACGCGGTGGTTCTTGTTGCAACTGTCAGGGCCCTTAAAATGCATGGAGGCGGTCCGAAGGTTGTTCCAGGCCGCTCTCTGGATGCCGCGTACACCTCGGAAAATACCGAACTTCTTTCGGCGGGGCTGGATAACTTGAGGCGGCACATCGCCAATGTCGCTTTATTCGGGATTCCCTGCGTTGTCGCGGTAAATGCCTTTCCCACTGATTCAAAGGCCGAACATGAGGTGATTATCAAGGCGGCAAGGGAAGCAGGCGCGTTTGACGCGGTTGTCACAACCCATCATTCCAATGGCGGCGCCGGTGCCGCAGCTCTGGCTGAAGCTGTCGATAAGGCCTGTGATGCCGGTGGAGATTTCAAATATCTGTACGATCTTAAATCTTCCCTTACTGACAAAATCGAAATCATTGCCGATAAAGTTTATCGTGCCGGTGAGGTGACTT
>JAUUYD010000210.1 GCA_030590585.1 Spirochaeta sp. | reverse complement strand
TTATATGTTCATTACAAGGAGAAAAATATGCCGGGAATGGGAAGCAGACAGGGGTTGGGAATCAGACCTTGCGCATCCCCTATCTCCTGGAATAATCTGAAGGATCGGCCGCCGGAGGTGATAAATGTCAGGATGGGAAATCGGCTGGGGACTGGAGTTCCTGGTATTCATGAACAATTTCGGGGGACATACCCTGGATATCATTCTGGAACCCCTGCACTGGATTGGAGGGGAACTCGGCTACACCGTTCTGCTTCCTGTTGTATTCTGGTCGATAAATGACCGTATGGGACGCCGACTCTATCTGCTGGCTATGTTCAGTGCCTTGTTGAACGGGATTCTCAAAATAGCCCTGGCCCGGCCCCGGCCCTACCTGGTAGACCCTTACCGGATTCAATCGGCTCACATTGAGTCCAGTTACGGCATACCCAGCGGTCATGCCCAGGGCGGAATGGTAATGGGTCTCTTTTTCGTCAGGGAATCACGCAGAAAGTGGGTGAAGGTTTTAATCATCGCGGTCATCTTTATCATGGGAATCTCGAGAATGATCTTCGGAGTGCATTTCCTCCAGGATGTGCTGGCAGGTTGGGCTCTCGGAGGATTGGTATTCGTTATATTTGTTTATGCCGAAGCCCCGATAATCCGAAAGTACAAGAGTCTTCCAGCCTGGAGTCTCTATATCCCGGCACTGCTGCCGGCTGCAGCGGCCCTGGGTACCGAAGCTCTGGTTCCGGCAATTTATCCCATGACGAAAAGCCTTCTGGCCACCGGTGGGGCCCTGTCAGGGATACTAATCGGCATGGCTCTCGAAGCTAAAACCGGCTTATACAGAACAAAGGGTGTAAGCTGGAAACGCATGCTCAGGACTCCGATAGGACTGGTTCTTTTATTCGGGATTCAGATGGGCCTTTCAGCTGTTTTTTATACCATTATCGACGTCGGCCGACCGTCCTTCGGCTTGTCCGTCACTTAGTCCCTGCGCTACCTTATCGTCGGATTCTGCGGTTATTGGCTCATACCCGAATTATTCATTCGTTTGAAACTGGCGGATCCCCGGGAGCCGTGAGAATCTCTTTCTCAAGGTAATCCCCATACTCTTCCAGAGCCTTGATAATCGGTTTCTTTTCGGCTTCAAGTTCTTCGCTTTCCCGCCAGGAGGTCAGTCTCTTCCGGAATTCTCCCAGATCCGATACATCGGGAATTGGCGGAAAAAGAATACGGGAGGCACAGAAGCTCTTCCAACGCCGCTTACCCTCTTCGTCCAGCAGCTCGGGATAATTACGGCCTATATAACGGCGGAGCATCTCAGGCAGCCGCGGGTCTTTGGCATTGATATGAAGATGATTCAGTTCTTCGGGTTTTGTATTTCTGATGACCTCCAGAATCTTCTTGTCTTCATCGGGAAAAAACCGCTCGTATATCTGGAGATCGGGGTCATCCACATTGCCCCAATCATGCTTCTCGGAAAATACCTCCCGCAGCTTGGCTACCAGTCCCGTATCCCGGCGAAGAGATTCCCAATGTTTCATCGCTGTCGGTATATCGATTCCAAGGCGTTCAGCCGCCTCATCGCTGAGAACATTCCGGGGTGCCAGGAACGGAGACTTGTTGATGGCGATACCCTTCAGGGGAATCCTGTCCAGGCCCTCGGCTTCCAACTCTGCCTTAGGGGTAAAAAGGCGCCTGCGAATTTCGTCGGCCGGCAGGGTGAGCAGCGGTTCGGGATCGAAGCGCAGATCAAAAGAATGAATCACATTACGCCGCTCGGGGTCGGTTACCAGGGGGCAGACTAAAGTGGTGTTTCCTTTTTCGCTGTAATAGCCTGATGCGGTGTGAACAATCGGGGTCCGTTCGGCCAGATCGATCAGGGTGCGGGCCTTATCCTTGGTCCGGTGGGAAAACGCCCATTCGAAGAGCTTCGGCTGTTTCTCACGGATGAGCTTTGCCAGGGCAATGGTGGCGTACACGTCGGAAAGGGCATCATGGGCGTGGTTGTGAGACAGGCCGTTGGCCTTTGTGAGGAGTTCTAACTTTACCGAAGGCTTGCCTTCATCGCTCACCGGCCAGACTATTCCTTCGGGCCGGAGATCCCGGGCGGCCCGAGCCAGATCAAGAATATCCCAGCGGGAGTTTCTATCAGCCCACTCACGGCGGTAGGGGTCATGAAAATTCCGATAATAAAGGTTGCGTATAAACTCATCATCAAAGGCGATTGTGTTGTAGCCCAGTGCGCAGGTTCCCGGCCGGGAGAGATGGGTATCGATGGCCCTGATAAGCTCGGCTTCATTCAGGCCCTTTTCATTGGCTTCCTGAGGGGTGATACCCGTAATCAGGCAGGCCAGAGGGTCCGGCAGATAATCGGGGCTGAGTTTCCCGTAAAGAACCACAGGCTCTTCAAGAACCTGAAACTTGTCATCCGTCCTGACGGCGGCAAATTGGGAGATGCGGTCGAATCGGGGATTGCGGCCGAAGGTTTCCAGGTCGTACCAGAGCAAAGTCATGGGGAATGATACCCCGGTGTGTGAAGCGGGGGTAGGGGGTATTCGCTGAGTGTGGAAAAAGCCCATTTGGATCCAGCGGTGACTTTGTCATCCGACAGATTTCTTTTGCATCTCACCATTCTTAATTCTCAGTTTCGTTCGATTCGACAGCTGTCAATACAGCTGCTGCAAATAACCTGAAGTCCGCCATCCCCTTTTGTACAATGGAAAAAACTATCGGCCAGCTTAATGATTCGTACTCATGAACAGCGATATTTCTAAAACCCACAGCAAGGGCCAGGCGGTGAGCCAGGGTTTTAGTTATGAATCCGACATTTGCGAGCTTCTCAAAGGTCTGAGCCATACTGAGGGGTGATCGCTCACCGCTGGCAGAAAGAATATGGAGTCCGAGATCGACACATTGCTGAACAGCCCGCTCGAGGTTGAGAACAATGATGTCCTGAATATCAGGATCATTTTCAAGATCCCTGAGTGTGGCTGGCGCCTTCCCTTCAATTCGTCGTATACAGCGTTCCAGGGATTCCAGCTTCGCGAGAATAAGATCAGGATTCACGAACAAATCTCCTGGCACGCTCCAGCCTGAGAGCATTGAGCTGGGGAAGAAAATCCTCCTTGAAATCAAGGGCCTTAATCGTGAATGCAGTCCGCATATCAGGATTGTCGATAAGGGGAATCCCGCATACGGATTCGTAGAGAATCAATCCTTCAGAGGAACGAAGATCGATGATATCTACTGAAATACCGGTTTTCATTTCAACCCGTGCGGCGATTTCAGCAAGCCTGGAGACAGGGATCAGTTCCTTACCGGCGACAGCAATATCTGCGTCGCTATCAGATCGATAATCCCCCCTCGCTGTTGATCCGTAAACAATAGCGAGTTCTATCAATTCCTCGTTTTCAAGTGATCTTTTTATTTTTTGTAATCGATCTTCACTATGTTTCATTTTCCGACCCCAGTATACAACATTGAAGACGGGAGTGGGAGCATTCCAGGGCTATAGGCATTAATTAGCCTGATGCACTACGCCTTTCATTAAAAGGATTAATCAATTTTATGCCCCTGTATAATTGACCGGTATTCAAATTCTCAGAAACAACATACTCACAGTTGGATTTTTCAGCTGCTGCAATTATTAATGAATCCCAGAAGGATATTTTCGAAAGAATACTTATATCAATAGCCTGCTCAATCAATTCCAGGTCAATATTCACCAATTCCATATTTTGAAAATTATGAATGAATGGTATCATACCCCAGGGCAGAGCCCTGGACCCAGAGTCGCCCTTGGCGACTCCTTTCCGCGGCAGAGCCGCGGGGTATTACACCATGCTTTCCCTGCGCTTATTCGGATCAAGGGTCGTACCGGAGGCGGGAGCCGAGGAACGATCCCGTCAGAATGAACTTGTTCACTCCGCTCATTTCGCTTGGGAATAAAAAAATTAGACACGATGAAGATCTTCTCTTGTCCAGGATTCGCCCTCTGAGCTTACAGCCAATGTATCCATAAGCAGGAATGAATCATCCAGCAATTTATCCCTGGATGGATTTACTGTTTGTTCGATAAGCCGTCTTACCATCACATTGAAGGAGATATTATGCCGGCTGGCATATTCACGCCCTGTTTTTAATAGTTTTTCATTACAAACCTCTTTACACAGTATATGTGTACGCGTGATAAATATCAGCCTTACCCCATTCTCAATTTCCATCACGGCGCTGTTATCAAGCTCTTTATTGATCTGTAGATTTTGAACGGCTGCTGATTATCCACTATGATAAAGGCCATGAACCTATACTCGCTGGCTGCAGATATCATGGTATTTCTCCACCTCTGCTATGTCAGCTTCACCGTCGGCGGTACCATCCTTATCCTCACCGGAGGTATATTGAAATGGCATTGGGTTCGTAACCGTATCTTCCGGTACATTCATACAGCAGCCGTTCTCCTTGTAGCCGCCGAATCCCTGGCAGGTGTCTGGTGCCCCCTGACATCCTGGGAGTGGAGGCTGAGAGAGAGAGCCGGACAGGATTATGAAAATGATATCTCTTTTATCGGACGGCTGATCAGAGATATCATCTTCGTGGAGCTGCCGGATTGGGGATTCACGGCAATGTATGTGGGTTTTGGGCTTTTCGTCCTGGCCGCACTTTTCCTGGTAAAACCTGATAAGCGGAAACCGGAAAAACCCGAACCTAATCTGTAATGAGTATTTGCATTCCTTTGCCGCTATAAAAAAGTGATGCAACCTAACATCCAAAAGTCAAACTTCAGCGAATTGCTGAAAAACTCTGTACGTCAGCGAGATCCGAAAGACCAAAAAAGCCAGTATTTAACACCGAGATAAGCCCCCGAAGTCCGTCGGATTCCGAAGGAACCGCTAGGACGGGAAGGCTTCTCTCGGTGCTCAAGGCAAGCCCATTCACGGTCTTTCGAATTACAGCTTTATACTCATGTAGCTTTTCAGCAGTTCTCTGAAAAAAGTTCTCACCCGGCCCACTGAGGGAATAAACATCCTCTCATCCGGTGAATGGGGCTGAAGAATTGTGGGCCCGAAAGAAATCATATCCAACCCGGGGAATTTCGATCCGATAGCTCCGCATTCAAGACCGGCATGGGTGACTTCCACCTCGGGCTCGGATCCAAAAAGCTCCTTCCAGATTCTTTTTCCACGGTCCAGAACATCCGAAGAACTCATCGGTTCCCAGGGGGGATATTGATTTCCGGTTTCATAAGTCCCGCCATAGAGACGAACCAGAGCAAACATGGTTTCCGAGAAATCAG
>JAUUYD010000206.1 GCA_030590585.1 Spirochaeta sp. | reverse complement strand
CCGGAGAAATTCCGCTCCGAGAGCCGCTGGGTAATAGAGGCGGCAATTTCATCAATACGCCCGCGGTCTTCCTTCCATATTTGATTGACTTGAGTAACAAGAGCGGTCCAGCGCTCAGACGGCAGGTATGTTACGGCCATGAAGGGACGGCCTTCATGGTCAACAAATACATTCAAGGGCCAACCACCTGAACCGTTGAGGGTTTGCGCGGCTTCCATATAGATTGCGTCAACACCGGGATGCTGCTCCCTATCCACCTTGATATTCACCTGGGATGCATTCATCACTGCGGCGACCTGGTTATTTTCAAAACTCTCATGGACCATGACATGGCACCAGTGACAGGAGGAATAACCGATGGAAACGAGTATGGGTAGATCCCGGCGCCGGGCTTCCTCGAAGGCTTCTTCTCCCCAGGGTATCCAATGCACCGGGTTCTCTGTGTGCTGTTCGAGGTAGGGGCTGCCGGTTCCTTTGAGCCTGTTACTCTCGCTCCAGGGGATTTCTGTCATTGTCTTTTGCTCCTGATTGTTTTCGCTGTCGTTGGTTGTGCCGCTGTTACTGCTGGTGCCGGAGGCATAAAGAGTCTGCCCGAATTGCATTCCGAGGAGGAGAAGGCAGGTGATGAGGATGGAGGGTTTATTATGAGGCAGCATGGGGGACTCCTGAATCCATCATGGTTCTTTCTGGATTGTAATTCAATAAATAATAGTGAAGATATCATGAATGAAATGTTGAGGAATGATTTCTTGAAGACAATGGATATATAAGGGAGAGAAAATGAGTGCGCCAGGTAATGCTAATGTAAAAAAGTCGGAAAATCCGGCTCGTGTAATGGTTAACCACCGGTAAAGAACTGAACCATGCGTATGATTATGTACCATTCATTTAGTCTGAATAATCTCTACCAATAAACTCACACAAAAGTCCCGAATTTTCCGCTGCATTCAGTTGTCTTTTATCTGAAGTAACAAAAAGATCAGCACCCCACTCCAAGGCACAGGCAACATGTAAAGCATCCATAGCACGTAAATAATTATTTTCTAAAAGTTTGATAGAACGGGAAACAACTGCAGGAGTAATTTGAAGAAGTACTGCATCATGTATATCCTCCATCAATTGCCCCTTGGCATCTTTGTAGTTTTTAATATTCAGAGATTTTTCCCTTAATCTCCGATTTAAACCTGAAATAATCTCCGGTAATAAAATTATGGAAAGTCCTAACTCGGACGTATCCTGGAATAAATCCTCAAGTCTGTCACTACCAACTTCCTGAATATATCTTTTTACATAAGAGGAAGAATCAACTACAAGTCTCATTACACTTCCGCACGTTCTTCCAAAATTGCAGAACTAAGATCTTTCCCCTTAATTTGCAAACGGATTCCTGGTTTTTTCCAGGATTGGATTTTACTTATATCATCAGAAAATGGAATTATTTCGGCAACAGGTTTCCCCCGACGCAAGAGGATGAGAGTCTCACCATGCTCCACTTCAGTAATAAAATTCGATGCATTCTTACGAAAATCTGTAAATAATATAGTTTTCATCTCTTATGTCTCCTTAAGTGTACAGTTAAGCATACACATATATTTAGAAATTACCAAATCTATAAGGAAAATCATTCAATATCAATATAATCCTGAATCCGTATAAAGAATTGATTTCTCACCAGGCATCCGGGGCCGTTTCCACAATCCAAAGAAGAAATCGACAACAATTCGTTTGGACGATGATCTGATTCTGTTCTTCAAGAAACGTGCCGGAGAGCAGAAGATTGGCTATCTGACCCTGGTGAACTCCGCATTGAGGGATTTCGTGAATCAGCATGCAGTTGATTGAATCGATTCGTTTTTCTTGAGTTACATGCGGGGAGAGGGAGTTTAGGGAATCTCGCCGCTTTAGATGTGGATCGCCGTAGGTGGTTTTGACTTCAGTTGAAACATTGTGTATACTTCAAATGTACATAACTCAGGAGTTTTTTAATGCATTCAATTACAGCCAGAGAAGCGAGAAAGAATTTCAGCGCGTTGCTGAATGAAGCAGAGCAAGGCTCTATTGTCTCGATTACCCGCCGGGGACAGGAAGTGGCCCGTATGGTTCCACCTGAGACTGTTCGTGATATAGTTTTCCCGGATTTGAATGAGTTCCGGAGTGCCATAAAAGTAGAAGGGAAGCCCACTAGCCGGATTGTCACAGAACTGCGGGATGAAGAGCGCTATTGATGTACTACCTTGATACCAGTGTGGTTGTTGCTTTGTATATTCCAGAAATGAAAAGTAACAGGATTCAGGCTTTAGTCAGCGACTGTGGTGGAGGCGGCACTGCAATCAGTACTTTAACAGAACTTGAGTTTAATTCTGCGGTATCCCGCCGGGTTAGAATGAAGGAAATATCCCGTAAAGATGGGTTTTTGATTATCTCACAATTTCAACTTCATGTGAAAAACCGCTTATACAGAATGATTTCACTTACACAGGTTGAATACAGCCTTGCACGTGACTGGCTCGGGAATCTTGAAACATCTTTACGATCTCTTGATGCACTGCATCTGGCAGCAGCATTTTCAAATAAGATGGAAATGGTTTCCGCAGATACCTCATTGGTGAAATCTGCCGGAAAACTCGGTATTAAAACTATCAGTATTTAAAAAAACCGGCGGGTTAAAGAAAAACTCAGTTATCCAAACCACAAGCTTGTTCCGCATCGTGAAACGATCTATCCTCATATTCATGAGTGGCAAATCATGAGTGTCCAAGCCCTGGACCGGACATTCGACCTCCTTGAACTTCTGGCCCAGTTTCCCGAGGGCCTGGCCCTCAGTGATATTTCTGTAAAAATCAACCTGCATAAAAGTACGGTGCATCGCCTTCTCGGGTCTTTAAAAAATCGTTCCTACATTGAACAGGATGAGCCCTCGGGGCGTTATCGAATCGGGGTGGCTTTTATTGCCCTGGCGGCTCCCTATCTGAATCAGCTCGACCTGAAAACAGTTGCTGAACCTGAGATGCGCCGTCTTTCGGACCAGCTGGGAGTAACGGTGTATCTGGCAACACTGCGGGATGATGAGGTGGTGTATCTGGACAAGGTGGAGCGTTACGACGGTTTCCGGCGCTTTGATATCATCGGCCGTCATGTTCCGGTTCACTGCACCTCCCTGGGGAAATCCCTTATGATGGATATGGCCCCGAATCAGATACGGGAAATCCTCCGTCGTCGTCCTCCTTTGAAAATGACCTCCGGAACAATCACCGATATTGATAAAATCATCGCAAATATTGAAGTATGCTGTACCCGGGGCTGGTCGTCAGATCTTGAGGAGCATGAAGCAGGGGTAAACTGTGTGGGTGCTCCCATCCGGGATTACCGCGGCCGGACCGTGGCGGCTATCAGCGCTGTATGGCGGGTGATTCGAAGCGGGGCGGAGATGGATGAGGCCGGTCGGAATGTGGCTGATACCGCCGCCGTAGTATCGGCCCGGCTGGGGTTTCTTCCGGGTGAGCTGCCGAAGTAGATCTTCTGGACGTTTTCCCCAATCCCATGTTATTATGAGACGCTGTTCCACAATACGAAACGACAATAAACTACAAGGAAGTTCTATATGTCTTTAACCATCAGAAAAGCTGAAGATTGCCGATGGGATATTCTGTCCCTGGGCGAGGTGATGCTCCGTCTTGATCCCGGTGACGGGCGAATACGTAATACCCGGGAATTCACGGTCTGGGAAGGCGGTGGCGAGTACAATGTCGCCCGGGGACTGCGGCGCTGTTTCGGCCAGCGGGCCACGGTGGTAACCGCGGCGCCGGATAACGATGCCGGTCGTCTGCTTGAGGATTTGATGCTTCAAGGCGGGGTGGATTTATCCCATCTTATCTGGCGGTCCTATGACGGTATCGGCCGCCAGTCCCGGCAGGGACTGAACTTCACCGAGCGGGGCTTTGGAATCCGGGGTGCCAAGGGTGTGTCCGACAGGGCTCATACCGCCGCGTCGGAACTCAAGCCCGGGGAGGTGGACTGGGATTACATTTTCGGATCCGAAGGGGTGCGCTGGTTCCACACCGGCGGCATTTTCGCGGCTCTCTCGGAAACCACTGCCGATACGGTGATTGAGGCCATGACGGCGGCGAAGAAATACGGCACGCTTGTGAGCTACGATCTGAATTACCGTCCTTCCCTCTGGAAAGCCATAGGCGGACATGAGAAGGCCCAAGAGGTCAATAGTAAAATCGCTCCCCTGGTGGATGTGATGATTGGAAATGAAGAGGACTTTACCGCAAGCCTCGGTTTTGAAGTGGAAGGTCTGGACGACAGCATTACGGGAATCAAGCTGGACAGTTTCAAGGCCATGATAGAAAAAGCCGTGGAGGCCTATCCGAACTTCAAGGTTGTGGCGACGACTCTTCGGGATGTGGTTACAGCGACGGTGAATCACTGGAGTGCGGTGCTCTGGCATGAGGGTGTTTTTCACAAGGCGGCTCAGCGGGACAATCTGGAGATATTCGATCGGGTAGGGGGGGGAGACAGTTTCGCCTCAGGTTTGATTTACGGATTTCTGGCAGGGAAGGGCGCTGCTGAAGCTGTGGAATACGGTGCGGCCCACGGGGCTTTGGCCATGACCACTCCCGGGGATACAACAATGGCGTCACAGGACGAGGTGGAGAAATTGGTTGCCGGGGGATCGGCACGGGTTGATCGATAAGGGAAATTACTGGAGGAATGAATATGTTTGATAAGTTTTTGGATAGAGTCGCGGAGTTGAAAGTGGTGCCGGTAATCGCGCTGGAAGATGCGGGTAAGGCTGATGATCTGGCTGCGGCTCTGGTTGAGGGCGGACTGCCGGTGGCGGAAGTTACTTTCCGGACGGCCAGTGCGGCGCAGTCCATCCGAACCATGGCGGACCGGGGTGATATCGCCGTTGGTGCCGGTACGGTACGTAATCTGGATCAGGCCAAGGCAGCGGTGGATGCCGGGGCCTCATTTCTGGTGAGCCCGGGATTTAATGCGGCTGTGGTGGAATGGGCTGTCGAAAAGAATCTGCCGATTCTGCCCGGGGTGGATTCCACTCTGGGAATCGAGATGGCTGCGGAACGGGGACTGAACACGGTGAAGTTTTTTCCCGCCGGGGCATCGGGAGGCCTTGCCAAGCTTAAGGCACTTTACGGTCCTTACGGGGATGTGCGGTTTGTTCCGACCGGGGGCATCAATGCCGGTAATCTGGGCGAGTGGCTGGCCCACCCGGCGATAATTGCCTGCGGGGGGAGTTGGCTGGTGGCTAAGAATCTTCTTGCAGAAGGGAACTGGGATGAGGT
>JAUUYD010000411.1 GCA_030590585.1 Spirochaeta sp. | reverse complement strand
ATATTTATACAATTTTCAAACATGACGGTAACCATGCATGACGCATAGCTCCCTTTAACACTATAATGAAAGGTATGATACCCCAGGGCTTGCCCTGGACCCAGAGTTGCCAAAGGCAACTCTATTCCGCCCCAAGGGGCGGGGTATCAAACCTTGCTTTACCTGCACTCGCTTGGATACAGGGTCGTACCGGAGGCATAAGCCGAGGAACGAGCAAGGCTGCATGGGCGCGCAGCAAGCGAAGCTTGCGACCAGCCCCCGACAAAATACCCGAGGGTATTTCCCTCGCATTTAGGGTCGTACCGCAGCGCAGCGAGGAACGATCCCGGCATACGTTTGGGAATAAATCATTCAATTATCTGGAAGTCCAAATCCCAGAGTTCGTAAGAGCTTTCAAGTTTACCCATATCCGTATCCAGGTTCTTAAGATGTCTGTCGAACCAGGCTACAAGCAGCCTTTCCAGGGCAACACCCATTTCAGTACCGTTATTTTTTCCTGTTGATTTTCCTTCAAGTACTTTTACATAGGTAAGATCTGAGAAATTGACATGAGATGACCCGTTGAAAATGACTCGCCATGTTTCATACTCACATTCCGATAACACCCAGTCGTTAACTCCCGAAAGGTCTACCGTAATTCCGCCGGCATAAGTGGATGTACTGTATGCCATCATGAAGGGAACCTGGGGGATGGTGATTTTATCCCCTGGAAAAATAAGCTGAGGACCGTCCAGGTTGACTGCGGCTTTAAGGCCAACCGGCCATTCGCCAAGACTGGCAATTGCATGGGTGACGTTTCCTCCCATGGAATGTCCGAACATCCCCACCGTTTCGACATCAATTGCCCCGGCAAAGAACCCCTGCCGGCTCATCTCCGGAAGTCTCTCCATGAAATTCAGGACATCTATGGTTCGTTCGTCGATTGGTACTTTCAGCTTGGATATTCGAAGGATGCTGGAGAATAATTTCATAATCTCAATTTTTTCTTTATCGCTGTCAGCTTCTTTGATGTCAGATAAAATACCGTTGGTTTGTTCGGCATTTGCCTTTCTCTGCTTCTTCGTCTTGGCTGTAAGAGATGGATATCGCTCCGAATCTATACCGGTAACTGTCCCGTCGGGATAGACCGTCACAAAGCTTTCACCTGGATGGTTGATGCTGAATACCACATAGCCGTTACTGGCAAGAGCTTCCATCTGAGTCATATTCTGTTTTTCATAGCCCTCGAATCCATGGTCAAATATGATAATCGGGTAGGGTGTCGTTGAAGGCATTATGGGTGCATCAATGAAAGAACTGGATGGCAGACTGTTTTCAAGCTGCTCTTTGCCAATGGGCAGGAACGCAACAAATGCTTGAGCCTGTTCTTTCTTGATTAGGGGATCAAGTTTCCCCTCTCCAATACTTGCTGCGGGATACCAGGCTTGAATTACGAGGCCACGGGGATCGTCAAGCTGAAACACAGTGGTTCCGATGATTCCATATGCCCCTTCCTGGGGAGGGAGGAAATCTGTTGACAGGCAGGAGGCCAGCAGAAGTATCGGTGCTAGGATAAGGATAATTCGCTTGTTTATCATCTGATAATTATGTACTTGATTTATCTCTCTTGCAAATTTACCGTCAGGGTCAGGGATTGTGTTTAAAACTCCGGCTTTCTCCCAGGAGGATTGATTCAATTCGATGATGAATCCCAACTCCCTGAAATCTGAGTTTCCATATTTCACCATTATTAGGAAAATCTTTTGGATAACGGGGCAGCGTATTTTCAAGTACAGCTCGAAGCAGCCGGAAAACCACCGCGTGAGTTACGATTAATGTATGGCTGTCGGTTTGGCTTGATTTATAGCTATGGTTTCCCATGGATTCAAGAAAACTTGTCACTCTTTCTGACACCATGGAGTAGGATTCACCGCTGCCTCCGGGTACCCAGCCCCAGCGCAGGAGGGGATTGGCTTCGTAACCCTCTTCCAGTTTTACTTCGTCATAATTCATTCCTGAATATGGGCCAAGATCCTGTTCTGTCAGGTTTTCATCTATTGAAAAAGCCAGCTCATAAACATCACTGAATGCTTCAGCTGTCTGTTTTGCCCTGAGCAGCGGGGATGAGATGATGCGGTTTATCGCCACCAGTTCTTTAAGCTCTGATGCGATACGCCGGGCGTCTTCCTGTCCTTCTTCAGTTAGGGGGAAAGGCAGCCGGCTGGCCAGAATTCTTTTCTTATTCGCTTCACTTTCGGCATGGCGTATGAAATACAGGTAGTTCACTTAAACCTCTTTTTAATGATTCAGCCTGAACCAGCCCGGGATATAGCGTCAAGAAGCACCGGGCGGATTCGGCTGATTGCATCATCCATTTCCGATACTTCCAGTGCTGTAAACCCGAAAAGCAGCCCTCCAACCTTTGGTTTGAGGATTGAGTAGGAGGAAAGACAGGGAACTTCATAGCCTCTGGTTCGTAAGGCCATGGACAGCTGCACATCATCGACTCCTTCCGGCAGCCGGGCTACGATGTGCAGTCCCGCTTCTCCATCCGAGAGTTCGAGCATTCCTCCAAGGTGTTTTTCTATTGCCTCAATGAGTGCCAATCTCCGTTCGGAATACATCTTTCTCATCCGGCGGATATGCCTGGCAAAATGCCCTTCCCGGATGTAGTCGTTCAGAACAATCTGTTCAAACAGAGGTGAGCCCCGGTCGGCATGGGCCCGGATTGCGTGAATGGGTTCAATTAAATCGGCGGGTGCCACCATATAACCAAGGCGAAGTCCAGGGAAGAGTACTTTGCTGAAGGTTCCAACGTAAATTACACGTTCCGAGCGATCAATCCCCTGAAGGGACATAACCGGTGGGCCGCCGTAGCGGAATTCGCTGTCGTAATCATCTTCAATAATCCACGCACTATTTTCCTCGGCCCAGTTGATCAGTTGAAGCCTTCGATTCAGATCCATGGTAACACCCAGAGGGAACTGGTTTGACGGGGAGATGTAGGCCAGCCTGGCAGTGGGATCTGTTTTCAGTGCCGTATCAATCATCAGGCCTGAGGAATCGATGGGCACCGGAACAATGCGGGCGGGCACATTTCTGAAGGCCGCCTTGGCCCCGTCATAGCTGGGGTCTTCAATCCAGACCGATTCCCCGGGGTTCAGCAGCAGCTGGGCGGTAAGGTTCAGGGCCTGCTGGGCTCCATCGGTGATAATCACCTGTTGGCTCACACATTTAACTCCCCGGGCCATCCGCAGGTAGGAAGCAATGGCTTCCCTCAAGGGGTAGTAGCCCAGGGCCGAGGGGTAACCGAATTGATTCCGGGTCATACGTCTCCAGGCCTTGGACATCAGGGAGCCCCAGACGGTAACGAATCGTTCGTCGATAAATGGGTAGGCCGGTGTGAACGGCTTGAGCCGGGTTTCTTCCAGAAAGGGCACATCGATCAGAGCGATGCCCCGTTCCGAAATCCGGATATCCCGTT
>JAUUYD010000432.1 GCA_030590585.1 Spirochaeta sp. | reverse complement strand
TATGGAACCGAGAAAATACTGAATCTGCCCTCCCATCCTGAGCTATGGGAACATGCCCATCGTGTGGCCTTTTACAGCTTCACCCTGGCCCGGCAGATTACACGGAGCAAGGACATTATTGACGACTCCTATGTGGGAGGAATACTCCACGATATAGGAAAAATCGTTTTCTCCGCCGTTCATCCTGAACTCCTCGACAGGATACAGCATTTCAGTTCCGAGCGTGATATAGCCCCCGCGCTGTTCGAAGATTTATCCGCCGGGTATAACCATGCTGAAATCGGCGCCAAAATAGCTGAAAAGTGGAATTTTTCCGACTCCCTCATCGAGGCGATACGCTATCATCACGAACCCAATGCCTGCCGCCCGGAACACCGTCTTGTCGTATACTGCGTCTATCTGGGTAACGCTATAAGCGGATATGAATCGAAGGAAATCCATTATGAAGTTATGGACCATTCCATACTGACGAAATTCCGTATCACCACAGAAGATCAGCTTAAGGAAGTTCAGCATCGGCTCTCCAATGATTATGAAGCCGAAATCAAGATGAACTGACCTCCTGCCGCCGTCAGCTTAAAAAAATACCTGTCCTGGAAGTTTCCACCTTGACATTTTCTTTTATATATAGTATTTAATATATACTTAATCTTAACAGGAGAAGAATCATGGCTATTACACTCTATTCAACACCGAGCTGCGGTTACTGTACCGTCGCAAAAAACTATTTCCGTGAAAACAAAGTTCCTTTTACCGAATATGATATTTCAAGAGACCAGAGAAGGGCTGATGAAATGGTAAAGAAATCAGGTCAGATGGGCGTACCTGTCATTGATATCAACGGCCGGATTATCGTTGGTTTCAATAAAACCGAGATTGAACGAAGCCTTCGGCGCTAATTCAGGGTTTCCACCCACTGCCGGAGAAGTATACCGAAGGCCACACCCGCATTGAGTGAGGCTTTCGGTCCCGGCAGGGGAATGCTTACAATGCCGCCGCTGTTTTCAGCACGCTGCAAAGCGGACGGAGACACGCCCAATTCTTCAGAACCGATAATTACCGTTCCCGATTCAGGAAATTGAAAATCGTTCAGTCCCGCCCCTCCCAATTCCAGTGCGAAAACCTTCCCGGTAACCGCATCCGCTAATCCCTCCAGAGCCTGAATCTCCCATTTAAGTCGGTCTACCGCACCCATGGCACTGCGCCTGGCCCGGCGGTGCTCCGGAGAGGCTCCCTCAGGCGAGAACCAGACCCTTTCAACCCCGAATGCCAGAGCCGTTCTCATCACTGAACCGACGTTGAAGGGACTCCTCAGGCCGTCAAGATACACACGTATCGGCAGGGTAGTACTGGTAAATGTATCTGTAACAGCTTCATCACCGGGTGTCTCAATATCCCAATCCGCCCAATCCCGGCCCAGAACCGGCAGCATTTCGTGACGCAGGGAGTTCAGGTCCCGCAGAATATTCGCCCCTGTAAAAACGGAATTCACGCAGTTAACACGAAGTGATTCCGGCCAGAATTCATCATCCGCAATCTGTATCAGTAAACCCTTCAGATAAGAAGTATCTATCCTTTCCCCGGAAATCAGCTCTCTCTCAAAATCTCTGATAAGAACAACGGTTTTCCGCCGCCGGGTTCCATCGGATAATGATGAAAGTTTTCGAAGGGTGAGCATGAATTTTATATCACTTGAGCCGATTTCAAAAATCGGTGATTTATGAAAAGACGCCACTCTAGAGTAAAATCAGAGGGGTTTCGGCCATCGCATCGAAGCAATTTCATGTTTATAAAATTGCCTCCTTAAGAAGAGAGTTCCAGGATATCCCTGAAGGTTCCCTCATCCAGATCTGAACGCTCGGATTCAAGAATATCAACAGCCCAGACTGATGAGGGTAGAATATCAGACAGCTCCGCCCCCAGTTCTCTCAGCCTTCCGGGTAATCCAAGACGGCCGAACAATGTCCGGATCTCTTCAGCAGGATTGGCCGATGCCTCTTCAACCGGATCGGCAATCAGACCGGCAAGCTCTTTGAACCTGGGTGAACCTGTGTAAAGGGAAGATTCGAGAACCCAGGGTAAAAGCACGGCAGCAGCAGCCGCTTTGGAAACTCCGGCAGCAGCCGAGACAGCCCAGGAGAGCATCATCCCCGGTCCCGGGCCTGTCAGGCCGGTGGAAAAAGCCGTAATGACAGCTGTTTCAGCTTCCCGCAGACGATAGTCAGGATCGGCAGCTTCCTCTTTCACATTTCGAATAAGCCCCGCCGCGTCCCTGACTGCGGAACGGGATTGTACATCCGAAAAGAAATCGGATCTTGGAGATAAAAACGCCTCAACCGCGGCAAAAAGGACAGAAGCCATGGAAAGAGCCGATGCCCTGAAAGGCAGCCGGCCTGCTATGGACGGATCAATCAGTATCGTTTCTGAAGGCGGATAAGGCAGTTGAATTAATGCCGCCCGGCGTGAATCTGAGTCACTGAGAAGGGCCTCAGAACGAAACATCAGAAAATGCCGTCCCGAAGAGGGGATTTCAAGTATCGAAAGCCCGGGGTTAACAGGTTTATCACCTTCCAATAAGTCCGCGGCATGCAAATCACTTTGGGCTGCAGAGGCAATTAAACGTCCAAGAGAAAGGATTTTCTCTCCTCCGAGAGCGACAACCATGTCGGCGCGAGATCCCCTGGCGAGGGAGAAAGATTCATCCAAATCTTCAGAACTGGCTGACAGCCCCTCCCGGGCAAAGAGAATTGTATTGACACCCCGGGAATCCAGCTGCTCCTGAATATCCGAAGCCGTATCTTCCAGAGCCTTATCAGCTATCATTATGGCCCGGTTCCCCAACTCGGCAGTACCGGATCCCAGTCTTGCAAGCGGTCCGATAATAACCCTTGGAGCGCATTTCATATCGATTTCAGCCATTGATTACCCCTTGATATCCTTAAAAGAAGAAACAAAAAAGGCAGGACCCTAAGCCCTGCCTCCCGTATCTGCGTGTATTCAAGCTGTCAGATGCCGAAAACATCCATCAAACTGTCGGCCACGGCCTCAACAACCTTATCGTTAATATAGTTGGGATCCTGTAGTTTGGCTTTCACTTCTTCCACCCGGTCCATGCGGACATCAGGAGTGGAACGGACTACATCCGCGGTCTGCTGCAGGGCGGCAGAATTTCTGGCCTCTTCCGAGACAGCAACCGAATCAGTGAGAGCTTGTTTAACGACTTTCGCCGGTTTACCTGTTTTGTTGTACTTAGCAACCGGATCAACCGGTCCCAACCTGTCAATGGTCATGTATGCTCCTCGT
>JAUUYD010000285.1 GCA_030590585.1 Spirochaeta sp. | reverse complement strand
CTTCCATCACGAATAACATAATACCCCTGCCCGCTTTTCAATTCCCAGTGAGCACTCTCATCCAATTGCCTGTAACCGTCTTCTTCGAGGGCAGAAGAAATGACAGCAGCAGCATGAAAAGCCGTAGGAGATGAATCAAGGAAATCCTTTAAGCTTGTATTGTTCATCATTACCTTCGGCGACCGAATATGCGAAGAAGGAAAAGAAACATATTGATAAAATCCAAATAGAGTTTTAAAGCCCCGATAATGGACAGCCGGATAAAATCATCCTCAGCTATATTGGCACTTGCACCATCACTCATCTTCTTGATCCTCTGGGTATCATAGGCGGTAAGGGCTGTGAAGAGGATGACTCCAACTGCCGAATAAAGAAAGTTATATGCCGCACCGCCTGTGAACATGCCCACAATACCGGCTATGATCAGGCCGATCAGGCCCATAAACAGATAGTGTCCCCAGCCTGAAAGATCACGTTTGGTTGTTACCGCCCAGAGGCTCATCACCCCGAACATCCCGGCGGAAACCGCGAATGCCTGAAAAATCACCGTATTTGTATAAGCCAGAAAAATAAAGGACATCAGAAAACCGTTGAGAACAGCATAAAGTACAAAACCGCCCATGGCGGATGTAACGCTCATTTTCATGATGTTTCGGGAGAGAACAACAACCAGAACAAATGTCCCGATGGCGAGCACAATTAAAGGAAGACTTCCGTTCCCGAACATAATCTGACGAACGGTCTGCGAACCGGAAGCCCACCAGGCTACAAGCGCGGTTATTGAAAGTCCTACCGTCATCCACATATAGACATTGCGAAGTATCGTTCTGTAACGAACCTGGGCTCCGGCTGCAAGAAATCCTGTATCACCCATAAAATGTATCTCCTGATAAAAATATACTCTTAAGATGCTGCATTGTAAAACAACAGCGGCTGCATTCAACATACACAACCAGGATCTCTTTCAATAATGGTTGATAGAGATGAAATAATTCTAAAAAACCACGGGAATCGAAAAAAACATCTCAGCGTAGACGAACTTGTCAAATGATTCCATGATATCAGAGCTGGAAATTCACCAACGATGAGACTCTATTTAACTGAACTGATATCCGGCCAGATAGAATTATGGAGATAAGTTATGAAATTTGTTATTGCCAACGATCATGCAGCCATCGAGTTAAAAGAAACCCTGAAAACCTGGTTGGAAAATCAGGGGCATGAAGTAACCGACCTCGGAGTACCTGCAGATGGTAAAGCCGATTACCCCGATAAGGCTGTTGAAGCCTGTCAGACCTTTCTGTCCGGAGGTTACGATCATGGTATCGTCTGCTGCGGTACGGGCATCGGTATTTCCATTACCGCCAATAAAGTTAAGGGTATTCGATGTGCCCTGCCCCAGAACGCTTTCGGTGCTGCCATGGCCAAAGAACATAATAACTGTCAGTTCATTGCCTTCGGCGGCAGAATCGAATACCCAGAGCCCCCGGTTGTAATGCTTAAAGCCTTTCTCGATGCCGAATATGGAGGAACCGACCGTCATGATCGCCGGGTAGGCAAAATCATGGCAGCTGAAAATATATAAATTGCCGTGATGTGTGAGGAGCCTCTATCTCCACTTCCGGCTTGACTCAAAAGAAGCATATCGATAATGTTCCTTACCACGGTCGTTTAGCTCAGCTGGATAGAGCGTTGCCCTCCGGAGGCAAAGGTCAGAGGTTCGAATCCTCTAACGATCATTTCGCTAAGCAACATTTCCAAACTCTTCCAACAGCAGCAATCAACTGTTAATATTCCCGTATTCAAATTATCTAGGATAACATTGTGAAGAGACGCCTGCCCCTGGCCCTCGCTGCATTAGTTGCTGTTCTGCTTGTCTGGTTAATCAGGCCAATGAAGAATGATGAATGGGATATCGAGTTTGATCCTGTACTTCAGGAAGGAAAAAACAAATATCTTGAACGGCTGTCCAATTATGACTCAAATAGGAACCGTCCGAATATTATCCTGATACTCGCTGACGACCTCGGACTGACAGACATATCCCTTTATGGTTCGCCCTTTGTCCAGACACCCAACATTGATTCCATCGGACATGACGGGATTACCTACAGTCAGGCCTATGCCACGTCAACTATTTGCTCACCATCACGGGCAGGTCTTTTAACCGGACGCTATCAGAATCGTTTTGGTTTTGACAATCAACCGATGACAAAATATGCCCGAAACCGCCTTGAGTACCTTGGTTTCAAGTATTTTGTAAACACTAAACCGATGTATCTTGTAAATAACAAGAGCATACCCAATCCGGATCAGATTGAAAAACAGGGCATGCCGCCTACTGAAATTCTGCTGAGCGAAGCTCTGTCAGCTTCTGGCTATAATTGTGATATCGTAGGGAAATGGCATCTGGGGTATGGAGATCTGCAGCATCCGAATAATCGTGGATTTGATTCGTTCTTCGGTTTTCTGGATGCCTTCAGTATGTATGCCGACCCTGAACGCCCTGATGTTGAAAGCTGGCAGTTCGACGAATTCAGCGAAAAGCATATCTGGAATACGATGAGGGACGGCTACAGTGCGATACAAAGGGATGGTGCTGTTGTTAAAGAACAGGAACATCTCAGTGATGCCTTTGCCCGGGAAGCTGCAGACCTTATAAGGAATGCTTCAGAGTCGGAAAATCCTTTCTTTCTCTATCTGCCGTTTTCAGCACCGCATACCCCTTTTCAGGCCCTCAGAGAAGACACTTCCCGTTTCTCTCATATTGAGGATCCTCGCAAAAGAATTTATTACGCCATGATTACCCAACTGGATGATGCTGTGGGAAGTATTCTCAAGACACTTGATGAGACAGGAGAAGCTGAAAACACCATGGTAATATTCACGAGTGATAACGGCGGTGCCATTTATACAGGAGCTACCGGGAACGATCCTCTGCGGGGAGGGAAAATGTCTCACTTTGAAGGAGGTATTTCCGTTCCGTTGATGATGCGCTGGCCTGGCGAGATTGAGAAAGGATCAACTGAGGATCAGCCAGTAATACTCCTTGACCTGTTCAATACAATTACGTCTTCAGCCGGAATTCCACTGCCATCTGATCGAAAGATGGATGGTGTGAATCTGCTTGATGCAAACGCAGTAAAGAGTTCAGAAAACCGGCCATTATTCTGGCGAAGCGGCTACAATCACATCGTTCAGTATGGAAATTGGAAACTGATGTTGAACGGCAAAGACGGTAAAACCTGGCTTTACAATATTGCCGAAGATAGGGAAGAAAACAACAATCTGGCTGAAAAGGAACCCGAGATTCTGGAACAGCTTGAAAAGATTTTTGTGGAATGGAACAAGGAGCTGCCGAATCCTGCCTGGCCCGGTGTTATGGACTATCTATACGACGAAGACGGGGAAGCATATTGGTTTTCCATCTGATGGGCAGAGTGGTTGAGGCACGGTAGTTTTTTCTTCCCCACAATATCCGTCCCAGTATTTCTTCCCTTGGATCGCCTGTTCTCTCAAAATAAAGTGTATCCCACTCTTTTAACCCGGCAAGTTCTGCGGCGGACTCCCGGGCAAGCTTCAAGCCGCCGCTCAGATCTGCCAGTCCGCTTTCCAATGCCCGGCTCCCTGACCATGGGATTCCTCCGGCCAGAGTGTCAATTTCTTCAGCTGTCAGACCTCGTTTCTCAGCAACAAGACTGCGGAACATCTGATCGATATCTTTAACACCCGCGGCATACAAAGACGCGGTTCTCGAATCAAGACTGCGGCCGGGATGAGCAGAACCTGACCATGGTGTTGTTCCGATTCCATCAATATGTATTCCCAGCCATTTGGAGAGTGCCTCCTCAAAACTTAAAGAGACACTGTACACACCGATGGATCCTGTAATGGTTTCCGGTCTTGTTACAATGAGATCTGATTCCGCGGCTATCCAGTAACCACCTGAGGCTGCCAGATTACCCATTGATACAACGACAGGGAGATTCCAGAGTTTTCGAGTTTCCTGTAATACCCGTCTTACCTCTTCACCGGCTCTGACATCCCCGCCGGGGCTGTCAATGCGAAGGACAAGGGCCTTTACTCCCCGAGTTTCCCTGGCAGTGGTAATTGCCTTTACAATGTCGGTACTGCCGGCCATACCCGCAGCTCCTTCACCATATACCAGGGTTCCAACAACAGGTATAACTGCAATCACATCTCCTGTACCGGGCCGAGGATACTCTCTGATAATGTAATCTATAGCGTCAATTCGACGGGATGAATCGGCTCCGAAGTGACTCTCAAGCAGCTGATTCAGAACTCCGCCGGTTTCAACCCGGTCTACAAGATGGGCGTCCAGTGCTGATTTTGACCCATCACCGCCGGCAGCGATCAGGTACTTGTCATAGTTATTAATCCATTCACCGAGCTCATCGGGATGAACACCTCGATTGTCGGCAACGCTGTTGAGCCAGGTTTCCCAGAGGTCTGTGAGAAGATG
>JAUUYD010000085.1 GCA_030590585.1 Spirochaeta sp. | reverse complement strand
GGTAACCCATGTTACCGAATTGAATAAAAAGAGAAAAAAATATCGATAATTCCTAATCGAAGTGGGAACAGCGCACTCGGATACTTTAACTATTCGCAAAATACCAAACCTGATGAGAAGTCCCGGCTCAAATGACGCCAATGAATGGTATCATGCCCCAGGGCAGAGCCCTGGACCCGGAGTCGCTCAAGCGACTCCCAGTTCCGCGGCAGAGCCGCGGGGTATGAAACCATGCTTTCCCGGCACTCGCTCGGATACAGGGTCGTACCGGAGGCATAAGCCGAGGAACGATCCCGACAAAATACCCGGGGGTATTTCTCTCGCATTCAGGGTCGTACCGCAGCGCAGCGAGGAACGATCCCGACATACGTTTGGGAATCCCGTCTTTCCACGTCTTTTTGGATTTCTGGCAATATCTGTAATTATTTTATCACTATCAGCCTGCGCGGGAGCCGTTGAAGAAGAACCACAGGGCCTTCTCACTCCTGTCGAAGAGAAGGAAGAGACAGAGTCGGCTGAAACCGCAATCACGGTTGAAGCAGCCGAATCTACCGATACAACTGAATTGAAAGATACCGCTGAATCAACAGATCCGGTCGAATCGAAAGCTGTACTTGTAACAAAAGAATCAGATCTGACGATTGTTGGAACCTCTATTCCCGATGATGGTTCAACTCAATTAAAACCTGAAAATGAGCTGAGGCCGAAAGCGTCAAGAGGCTCAGGAAAGCCGGTTGAAATTGGTAAGCCCGTTGAAGAATTACAGGCTGAACCCCTTGAATCTGCAGGCCGGGAAGATACTGAATCAGCTGTTCAGCAAATCGAAAAGGCTTCAATCGCACCGGAAACACCCGACCCGGTGAACACCTCTCCTGCTGCTGCTGCCATTTTACATCCGAATCCCTTGTTAACTGAGGACAGGCCTTATCAGCCGCCGAATGATACTGAGCTTAAAACCAATCAGCCGCCGAGCGATATTCCGGCCGCCGAACTTTCACAAGCTGCTGATACCCCTCTAATAGCTCCCGATGCGGTTTCCGATCCGGAGCTTGATTTCAGCTTCAACGATCCGGCTGTATCAGCTGCGGCACCATCCCGGCTCCTTGAGAGTCCGGGAGAATTCACTATTTCCCTGGAGGGTTCGGGTTGGATCTTTCGATCTGATAGATCCAGTCCCGGTTCCTGGCGCTTTCTCGAGAGACGGATTGAGGGGAATTCGACAGCTTTCAGGTTTATATTCACCGAATCCGGGAACTGGAATCTTGTGTTTGAAAGGCAGGATTTATCCAGCGGGGGAAGTGAAAATGCCGTTCGGAACGTAATGGTTGGGGAGGACGGCGGAGAGACGTTTATCAATAACGGGCCGTTTCCGGAACCTGTCGATAGCCCAATCCCGGGAATAATGCCGACTGATGCCGCATCCAGAAACGATGCGGCCATTACAGCCGCGGATGAGGGACGGATTGCTGAAGCCATGGAGTATTGGGAGCACGATGCCGACCGGAATGATGAGGCCGGTATAAGAGCGAGGGCATCTTTGATGGAACATGCCGCCCGTTCAGGTTCCATCACGGCACTTCTTACCTGGCTTCCTGAGTTTCTTAACGATAATCCCGACCCTGAGATTCTGGCTGAAGTTCTGGATGTTTTTGAGGGGCAGGCAGGATATGAGGAACCCGGGAAATCTGTTCTTGAGAAACTGGCTGAAACAGATGAAGGATTACGCCGTCCTGAATGGCTCTACCGCCTGGCCTTTTATCTGGAGCAGCCTGGTGAAAACAGAGATTTGGATCAATCGGCTGCAATTTACCAGGAAGTGATTACAAATTGGCCGTTGAGTAATTGGCGGGATAAGTCGGAAGAAAGACTTCTCTGGCTGCAGCGTCATTATTTCCGTGTCAGATAAGCCTATGCCTGAAATGTCCTTTCCAGAAGCTCTGCAGATATTACGGCACCATAAGTCCTCTATGAGGTCGTATCCCTTGTTGACTCATACACCTCGGGACCTGTATAAAGTGGGAACGCCCGAAAGAGGGGGCGGTTGATATGCTTGAGAAACTGACTGAAACATTTTCCGGAATTGCACGACGCATGTCGGGAAATTCCAAAATCAGCGAAAATAATATCAGGGAAGCTGTTGAAGAGATAAAAACAGCGCTCCTGGAAGCTGACGTAAACCTCCGGGTTGTCAGACGCCTGGTGAACAGAACCACAGATGAAGCCCTTGGAGAAAGAGTTCTCAAGTCCGTCAACCCGGGTCAGCAATTCATTAAAATTGTCCACGATAAAATTGTCGCCCTGTTGGGAGACGGCACAGCCGAACTGGAGCTTAAAGGGCCGGATATGGTTTCGGTCATACTTATGGCCGGTCTTCAGGGTTCTGGTAAAACAACAACAGCCGCGAAACTTGCATTAAGACTGAAAGGTGAAGGCCGGAAGGTGATGCTCGCCGCCGCGGACCTGACACGGCCGGCAGCTGCTGATCAGTTAAGCGTTCTTGCCGAACAGGTAGGCGTTGCCATCTATCGTGAAGACGGCAGCAAACCGGAGAAAGTTGCAAAGAATGCCTTTAAAAAGGCAAAAAAGGAACAATTCAACGTCCTGATAGTCGATACCGCAGGCCGAATGCAGGCTGATGAAGAATTGATGAAGGAGATTCGACGGGTAAAAGAAACCGTGAATCCTGATGAAGTTCTTCTGGTTGCCGATGCAATGACCGGGCAGAATGCGGTTGAAATCGCTAAAAGTTTTGATGAGACCCTGAATCTCACCGGTATAGTTTTAAGTAAGTTTGATTCGGATGCCCGAGGCGGCGCGGCGCTTTCTTTTAAAAGCGTCATTGGTAAACCAATCAAGTTCATCGGTATCGGGGAAAAGATTGAGAATCTTGAACCCTTTCATCCCGACAGAATCGCATCCCGCATACTTGGAATGGGTGATGTTGTTTCCCTGGTAGAAAAAGTACAGGAAACAATTGAAATTGATGAAGCGGAAAAACTTCAGGAAAAGATGGCAAAAGCCACTTTCACACTTGAGGATTATCTGGATCAGTTTTCAAGAATGCGGAAAATGGGCAGTATGCAATCCATCCTGGAAATGATTCCCGGAATGGCCGGTCAGATTGATGAATCCAAACTGGATGAAAAGCAGTGGAAGAGAGAAGAAGCTATTATTCTCTCAATGACCTTGGAAGAAAGACGGAATCACCGTATAATCGGCCCGCCACGGAGAAAACGTATCGCACGAGGCAGCGGAACAAACGTATCGGCAGTGAACAGATTGTTGAAAAACTTTGACAAATCCCGGAATATGATGAAAAAGATGGCAAAGAACAAGAAAATGCAGCAGCAGCTCATGGGCGGCATGGCCGTTCCAAAAATATAAAACTAGAAATTCAGGGAGACTACTTGATGACAAGAGTCTCCTCCAAGGAGTCGAATTCGTGAGCGTAAAAATTAGATTGAAGAGGATGGGCACTAAAAAACGCCCTTACTACCGTATCGTTGTAATGGATTCCCGGGCTCCCCGGGACGGCCGCACCATTGATGAGGTTGGATTCTACCATCCCATCGAGACCGAAGATAAACAGGTTTCCATTAAAGAAGACAAGGTAAAGGAATGGCTCGGAAAAGGTGCCCGGCCCACTATTACCGTCAAACGTCTGCTGAACAAGAATAATATTACAATTAAGTAGGACGGATATGGAAAAAGATCTGGTTGAATTCATTGCCCGGTCTCTTGTAGACGAACCGGAAAAGGTTGATGTGACTATGATTGAAGGTGAAAAGTCAACAATTCTGGAGCTTAAGGTTGCAGAGGACGACATCGGTAAGGTAATTGGCAAACATGGCCGAATAGCCAAAGCCGTCCGAACAATTCTCAGCGCTTCCTCAAGCAAGTCGGGAAAACGTTTTGTACTGGAAATCCTCGACTGACGGATTAACATGGAATTGATTGCCATTGGAACGATTCGAACTGCCTGGGGTCTCAAGGGTTGGTTGAAATTAAAGAGTCTTTCCGGTGAATGGGCTCATTTTTCCAATCTTGGGTCGGTGATGCTCAAGTCCAGGAATCGGGATCGGCAGCGTGAATATCATGTTGAAGATTTCCGTATGCATCAGGGGAGCGGTTTAATCAAGCTGACCGGAGTCGATTCTCCTGAAGCCGGTAAAACTCTCGCCGGTTATGAGATTCTGGTTACCCGGAACCTCGGAGCCGCTTTGAATGATAATGAGTGGTATTTGAGGGACCTTGTGGGTTTATCACTGCTAGATGAGAAGGGTTTAACCCTCGGGAAAATTATCGGTATTGTTGAATCAGCCGATGATTTGCTTGAGGTACGTAAAGCGAATGGTAAAAGTTTCCTGATACCTTTTCGTTCACGATTTGTTGGTGAACCGGATATTGAGAAGGGAACAATTACCCTGACAGCCCAGTGGCTGATGGATGAATCTTGAAATTCACTATTTTAAGCTTGTTTCCCGGTATACTCAGAGGATTCTTTGACGATTCGATCATGTCTAAAGCTGTTAAGCGCGGGCTTGTGGACTACGAACTTGTCAACATACGTGATTATGCGTATGATAGGCACCGCGTTTGCGACGACTCTCCCTATGGAGGAGGCGCCGGTATGGTTTTAAAACCTGAGCCTCTTATGCGGGCCCTTGACGCAGTCGGAGCATCAGGCAGGAGGGTTGTTTTTCCAACCCCTTCAGGACGTCCTTTCACCCAGGATGTTGCAAAAGAACTGGCAGCTGAAGATGAACTTGTTTTTATCTGCGGACGCTATGAAGGAATCGACCAGCGGGTAATAGACCTGTACGTCGATGATGAGATTTCCATCGGTGACTATGTCATCTCTTCAGGGGAGATTTCGACCCTGGTTATGGTGGATGCTGTATATCGTCTTCTGGACGGCGTGATTACACGGGAATCCCTGGAAGAGGAGAGCTTTACTCAGCCTCTTCTGGAATATCCTCATTATACACGCCCTGAAGACTTCAGAGGACTTCGGGTTCCGAAGATCCTCCTCGGGGGCCATCATGCCGAAATTGAGGCGTGGCGCCTGAAGAAAAGGCTGGAAAAAACCCAGATGAACCGTCCCGATCTGCTTGATGCCGACGGGGTGAACGAAAAGTTACGACGAGTCAGCAACGAGCTGCAAGGTACGTCGGAAGGATAATTACATGGATGTGATAAAAGCCATTGAGAATGAACAGATCAGAGACGGTGCTGAAAACTTCCGGATCGGAGATACTGTTAAAGTTCATTACCGTATCGTTGAGGGTAAAACTGAACGTGTTCAGATTTACGAAGGTCTGGTGATTGCCGCAAATAACAGTGGAATCAGCCGTACCGTAACCGTTCGGAAGATCTCCTACGGAGTCGGTGTTGAACGTATCTTCCCTGTTAATTCTCCCCGTGTAGAGAAGTTTGAAGTCACACGGCATGGTAAGGTGCGCCGTGCCAAGCTTTACTACATGCGGGACCGCATCGGTAAAAAAGCTACCAAGGTAAAAGAGCTCATCAGAAGCAAAAAACGGCAGACCGCGGGCTAACCCATTTAAGGGGGATGATACCCAATCCTGTTCGTGGAAATTTTCAACTGATCAATACAGTCGCCGGAGATAAGTTACGCTCCGGTGATGTTGTTTCTGCGCGGATTAAAGAGATTCTTCCAAACGGCCGTTTTCGGCTTTCTTTCAACGCTCGTACAATAACTGCAAAAAGTCATCTCACATTTCATGCCGGGCAGCTGATCCGGGGCAGGGTTGTTCGGAATTCCAAAGGCCTGTTTCTTCATCTGCTGGATTCGAAATCCGGAAAATATCAAAACCCATCCTCTCAGACAGCGACAAGGACCATGCTCTCAGCCGCTTTGCTCAGGGCCGGTCTTTCTTTAACACAAGACGGGGAAGCCCTGAGGAGGGTCGCCCTGTTGAAGCGTACAAAGGGACCCCAGCCGCGGATGGCGCGTCTCTATGCGGAACTCCTGTCCAAGGGAAGTGACCCGACTGCCGGTTTTCTTGAATCCGTTGATACTTTGTTCTCAGGGGACAGAGGCAATCAAAGATCCCGGGACTGGCCGGAACCGCCGGATGCTGATGAATTGAAATCTGAGCTGACTGGTGATTCTTCTGAAGACCCGGATGAATCCGATACTTTTATAGATCTTCTCAACAAAGTTCCCGGTAAAACTGATTATTGGATGTTTAAAAAGTTGTCCGGAGCCCTTGGAGAAGGTAAAATCAGGATGTTGTGGAAAATCCGCCGGGGTATGAAACCGGCACTGGCACTCACCATTATTGACGGCCCCCGCACTTTTGAATTTCTGATTGAAGGCCTGGATCAGACTAAAATGGCTGTATTCGTTGATGAAAATACAGAAATCAATGAAAAACAATGGAATAAATTTAGACAAAGTCTGGCTTTGATGAATGTTGAAGTAGATGATACACTTTTACATATAGCCCGCAGCGATGGATTCACACCTGGTGTGGATGGGGCTGTTCATGATTTGGAGGGCAGGGCATGACGGAGCGGAAAGCTGCGGCATTGAGTTATAACAAAGGGGATTATGCTCCGAGAGTTCTGGCAAGAGGTATCGGAAGTACCGCTGACATCTTACGCCGTATTGCAGCCGGGAATGACATTCCAATTGTGGAATCGCCTGTTCTGGCGGACTCTCTGACCCGCCTTAATCCCTTTGACTATGTTCCTGAAAAATACTGGATTGCCATCGCTGAAATCCTGAATTTCGTCTATGAGACCAGAGGAAACGATGAATTACATTAAAGTTAAAGACCTGAAAGCCGGACAGACCTTTACCCACCCGGTCTACATTGAAGACGACACTATTTTTATTCCCGCAGGTGTTCCTGTGCGGGAGAAGGATCTTGAGCGATTGCGTTCATGGCGAATCGATCAGGTGGAGAGTGAAGGTGTAGCCAGAGATCTGGACGAATTCGAGGGTGCTTCGGAAAATATGTGGGGTCTCCCGGCTGATGATGAACTTTTCTCGTTTTACAACAGAATGATCGACAGGGTTGACGATATGCTGACCCGGATACGCAATCTTGACAGGGTCACTGAAAAAGAGATTGAAGAAACTGTCTCGGATCTTATTGAGAAGGTGGAGGAAAAGCGGGTTGATGCCATTCGTCTTGTACTTACAAATAGTTCAAATGCTAAAAACTATGCAAAAAGTGCTGTAAACAGCGGTCTTCTGGCCATTACCGTCGGAATATCCCTCAACCGTCCCAGGCATAAACTCTTTCAGTTGTGCAGCGGCGCATTACTTCATGATGTTGGTATGCAGCGAGTCCCCCAGGACATAATCACTTTGGGCAGGGAACTTGATGCCCAGGAACTGAAAACCCTGAAAACACATCCTGTATACTCATATCGTATCGTAAACAAGGAACTGCAGCTCTCAGAGGAAATTGCCCAGATCGTACTTCAGCATCATGAGAGATGGGATGGAGGCGGGTACCCCCAGGGTCTGAAGGGTAGTGAAATTATGTTTGAGGCGCGGATTGTATCTGTTGCTGATGCCTTTGAGGCCATGGTATCAGAACGTCCGTGGCGTAATTCGATGATTGGGTATGAGGCCATGAAATCCATACTGAGCGACAATCAGCGAAGGTTCGATCCTGAAATAGTTAAAATATTTATAAAGGCCATGGGACTTTACCCTGTGGGAAGTCTTGTTCTGCTCTCAGACGGCAGCATCGGCAGAGTTATCAGATCCAGTGAAGATGCTCCTCTGCGCCCGGAGATTATCATACTGATAAACAGTACCGGACGGGAGTATAAAGGTGATACAGGTCCGTCTATAGATTTGCTGAACAATAAAAATCTATTTATCGCAAGGGCGCTTGATATCAAAAGTCTTATTGAAAAGACGATGTCAAAAAGTGACAAATAGTGAGAAAGGACTGGAAGGAGAAAACAAAGCTTCCCGCTATCTTGAGGACTGCGGGTATGAAATTCTTGAAAGACGATTCAGATCCGGACCGGGAGAGGTCGATATTATAGTCAGGAAGGAAGATGAAATTGTCTTTGTAGAGGTGAAAACCTGGGATGTTCTGGGAATGGAGAGCCTGGAACGTTCCATCGATTCGCGTAAACGCGGAAAGATTC
>JAUUYD010000187.1 GCA_030590585.1 Spirochaeta sp. | reverse complement strand
TACCCTATGCCCTGGATAAGTTTACCTGCGAGGATTGTGCCAACCAATGCGAGGTGCGTACAGTCACCCTCGAAGGGGATGACAAGGTTCTTTACATCGGTGACAGATGCGACAAATACGGCAAGCATGAGCAAGGGGAGCGGCCGAAGATTCCCAATCTTTTCAAGGAACGCCGACAGCTCCTGATGGGGGACTTCACCGAGTTTAAAGGCAGCCCTGGTGATAATCCCGAAGATACCCGACCGGTTATCGGGATACCCCGGCAGCTCATGGTTTTCTGGCAGCAGTTCCCCTTCTGGAGAACGTTCTTCGAAGAACTCGGTTTCCGGGTGATGCTCTCCCGCCGGACCGACAGGAAACTCATTACCACAGCCCTCGGGATGATAAGCGCCGAAACCTGCGTTCCTGTGGAAACTCTTTTCGGACACGTTCAGGATCTGCTGGATCGCGGCGCCGATCATATCTTCCTGCCCTTCGTGGTAGACACACAGGCCGATGCGGACAATCCGACGGTTAACTACAATTGTCCATGGATACAGAGCTATCCCTACATGATTAAAGCCGCCTTCAAGGACCATCCTGATATCATCGCCAAGCTCCTGATTCCGGCACTGCATTTCCGTTACTTCGAGCGTGCCCTTATTCCCGACCTCTCAGCATTTATGAAGGAAGAATTCGGCATAAAACCGAAGAAGTCCAAATTAGCGATACTCCTGGCCGACAATGCCCAGAAGAGCTTCGAATCTTCATTACAGGTAAGGGGCCGGGAAGTTCTTGAAAATCTGGAGCCTGGACAGCGGACAGCAGTCATCCTGGGACGTCCGTATAACACGGGAGACCCCATGGTCAACCTGGAGCTTGTGGATAAGCTTATCAGACAGAATGTCTTTCCCATACCATTGGACTACCTTCCTCTGGAAAGGGAAGATGTATTCGACGATTACTACATGATGTACTGGCCCAACGGTCAGAAAATTCTGGCTGGAGCCCGCTTGGTGGCGGCTGACGAGCGTCTGGATGCGGTTTACATCGGTAACTTCCGCTGTGGACCGGACTCCTTCCTCCAGCATTACGTATCCCGGGAGACGGGCAGCAAACCCTTCCTGTTCCTGGAGGTGGACGAACACTCGGCAGACGCCGGCCTTGTTACCAGAATCGAAGCCTTCCTGGACAGCCGGAGTGAATCCCGAACATCAGAACCGGCACCCCGTTCCGGACGCCGAATAATGGGATCCAAAGCCACCAACACCTCGGATAGAACCCTCTGGTTCCCCTACATGAACGACGTAGCTCACGCCCTGGCGGCATCTTCAAGACACTGCGGAGTTGATGCCCGGGTTCTTCCTCCTCAGGACGAAACAGATATCGAACTGGGAAGAGAATATCTTACCGGGAAGGAGTGTTTCCCGATGATAGCCACAACCGGCAGTTTCTTGAGAAAACTTCGGGAAGATGGTGTCGATCCGAAGAAACAGTCCTTTTTCATGCCCGATCACGCGGGACCCTGCCGTTTCGGCCAATACAACAAGATGCAGCGCATCCTCTTTGACAGACTCGGTTACGGTGATGCTGAAATTACCGCTCCCTCCAACGAAGACTCCTACGCCGGACTCTCGGGAGGTCATGGGAATAAATTCCGTCTTGCCGTTATCAGAGGCTTTTATGCCATAGATCTCTTAAAAAAATTCCGCCAGGAAACCATTCCATATGAGGCAAATCCCGGAGATGTGAAACGTATATACGATACAGCCCTGGCGATGATGATCAGCAATATCGAACAAGGAGCAAGAGAAATGCCGCGCCTTCTGGAGGAAGTTGGCGAGATGTTCGCCGCCATTCCCCTGATTGAAGAACCGCGCAAACCTGTAATACTGGTGGTGGGGGAAATCTTCATGCGGGACAACCCCTTCTGTTCAGGAGGCGTTGTCGACAAACTGGAGACTCTGGGTACAGAGACTCTCATGACCCCGTTCATCGAGTGGCTCACCTACTCCAGCATCCGATGGGAAAGGGACAGCCGCTGGAAAGGGGATCGGATCGGAATAATAAGGGCCAGGATACAGAAGTACTTCTCCCGGGCGTTCCTCCACTCAATGGAGAAGACCGTTGAAGATCTGGTTGATATGGAACGGGAAGTCACCATCGACGAGATGCTTGAAAGATGCGGTCCTTACATCCATAAGGATTACGACGGCGATCCGGTACTGGCCCTCGGAACGGCAGCGGCTCTGGTGGAGACCGGTATTTCCGGTGTAGTGAATATCCTTCCCTTCACCTGCATGCCCGGAACCCTCATCAGTGCCATAGCCCCGGCATTCAGGAAAGACCATGGAAACATCCCCTGGATCAATGTCGACTATGATGGGCAGGACCAGGGATCCCTGGATACCCGGCTTCAGGCATTTGTGTATCAAGCCAGGGAGTATGCCGAATCCAAAAACTTGAATATTTCCAAATGGCGTTCAAATCGTGCAGTTGTAAGCACTGTGGCTATGGCAGCCAAAACCCGGCTATAAAGTTATGACTTATTACTTCAATTCCTTCCAGGTTTCCACTATTTCCCTGGCATACTGATAACCAACCGCGGCGATTTCATTTGCTTTGTCAGTTTCCAGCATACCGAATTCCTGAACAGGCGGGATAAGATGGTAACGTGAATCGGCACTGACCTTCATAAGGTTGTGAACGCTTGCCAGCATTGTTGAACGACCCATAATCTGCAGTATTGACGGTGGATTCAACGACTTGACAAAAGGGTTGAGTCGGCTTCCAAGCACCTTCCAGGGGGAGGGAAATGAATCGCTGACATCGCAAAGTTCGAGATCCCTTTTAGGGGCCACATCGACGGTAATGACAGTTCCTCTGAGTATTGATTTCATTATATCTCCGGGTAGATTATTCACCACACCCCCGTCGACAAGCAGGTTCCGGCCCTCAACCACCGGCACAAGAACTCCTGGTAATGACATACTTGCCCGTGAGGCCTTCCAAAGAGCTCCTTCCTTATGAATTCTTTCCTGAGCGGTGGTCAGATTGGAAGACACACAGAAGAAAGTAAGCCAGAGATCTTCAATCCTGATATCCCCGAATGCTTCTTTAAACAGTGAATCAAGTTTCGTACTCCCAAGTACGGACATGATTGGCAGCGTGTATTCTTTGAAAGGATTATGTCTTTTAAATAAATCCTTGTTTTGAAAAATAATCTCATCCGGAGTGAGCCCCATGGCATAACCGGCGCCGATAACCGAGCCGATACTCGTACCTCCAATCATATCAACTTCAATTCCTGCTTCTTCCAGAGCTTTAAGCACACCCGCGTGGGCATAACCCTTGGCACCGCCGCCGCTTAAAACCACCCCGACAGCACGTCCTGTTACAATACGTGCCAATCTTCGGTATCCTGCCTCGTCTTCGCGTTTTACATGTATACAGAAATCAACCTTTCTTCCGCCAAGCCACACAGCGGTACCCCGGGGAACAAGAGTTTCCTTACTATGCAGGAGAACCAGGCTTCTACCGGGTGAGGCGATGGAATCATCCCCGGCAAAAGAAAGTTCATACGGGCCCGGGGCAGGATTATCTCCCGAGTCTGCAAGGAGCAGCACCTTGTCCGCCTGGCGGAGGCAGCGTCTGGACCACTGTGAATCCTTTCCATCAGCTGAAAAGATGATGATATCGTAACGATTCTCTAAATCATTGAAAAAAGCATCAAGACGCATGTTGGCAGGATCGTCTTCGGTAATTTCAGCGATCCCCGGTGTCCCCATATCCCGCTCCAGAGTCGAAGCATCAAGGCAATACACCGAAGAGTACTGCATTGCGGCCTTGCTCAGCGCATGTGAGAATTCATCCATTGATATTGATTTTGTTATCGGAAGCAGGCAAACATTCTTAACGGACCGGGGTGATCCGACCCCGCGTATCGCATCTCTCAGCCGTTCAATAATAATTCTCGTAATCCCGGTTGCGATACCGGGATGCCGGGCGAGCAGTTTATGAAACGCATCCACCGAAAGCATTATCAATTCTGAGTCCCGGATTGCAATAACATCAGCCGAGCGTTTCTCCCCGGTAAAAAGGGCCATCTCCCCAACACTCTCACCGGCAGCGATTTCACCGATGATTCGTCGGCTCCCGTCTTCTTCTGAGGATGCCGCGATGAGTCGGCCGCTTACAAGGATGTACAACCTTTGATCCGCCTCGCCGGATCGGCAGAGGAAACCTCCTCGAGACAGATGAACCCACTCTCCGAACTGTTCAATCTCCTCAACGACATCCTCCTCCAACTGTCCGAAGAGTTTCGGTAATATGGTACCGAGCCGATAGTGCCTGAGTCGTTTTCGGATGAGCTTTTCAATATTCCGTGCCAGCTGGAAATTATTCGGATCGAGAAACAGTACTCGCGGAAGCGACACCAGCTTTGCCTTTACCACGGCCTTCACTGTAGCGGTCCGGCTCCCGCCTGTAAGGATCTGAAGCTCACCCACAGGTTCCCCGGAACCGATGATACCAATTTCTGCTTCTTCTCCCTGTTCAGATATCAGGGACACTGCCAGAGAGCCTTCCACGACACAGTACATCGCTTCGCTCTTATCTCCCTGTCGGAAGAGAATCTCTCCAGGTGAAAGTTCTATTGTATTAACAGCATCAAGAATCGAGGTTATCCGGGAATCATCAAGACCATTAAGAAACCCAATTTTCTCGAATGCGCCATATTCACTCCTGACCATGATAAGCTCCATTATATTCGGTATCGTTAGGTCTAACTGCCCGGGATTCCCCGAAATATCCATTGCTGCATTATTTCCAAATTTTGAATTTCCGGGAGCGCTGCTGAACCCGATACTCCTTCACTGTCATTCCCATCACCATCATGAAAATCCCGACTGCTTCTTATTTATCTCCAAGTATGTTCGGCCACCTGCTGTTCGACAGAAGGATGACACGCGCGTATTAGCCGTTTTCCTATTGGGAAGTGCTTCCCGGAATTCTATGCGAGCTGATAGCGATATCGATCTGGCCATAATGTTTGAACCCGGATTTTCCATGGACATCCTGGAGCGGATGGATAAAGCCGCTAAACTCTCCTATGAATTGAAGCATTTCATAGATTTGGGTGAAATCTCCAACCGCAATCTTGTTTATGCCCGGGAGGTTCTCTTAACCGGAATCCCTATATATATGAAAGATTCCGATAAGGTGAATCTCGTCCGGGCGAATCTGCTTGGCTTGTATGTGCAGTTCAATCAGGATAGGAAGGAAGTTCTGGATGCCTATAGAACCTGATAACGTTGTTCTGAATAAAGCTGCTATCATTGAAAGGTCTCTCAAGCGGATGCGGGAAGAATTCAACCACAATCCCGATCTGGATAATTATACTCATTTGGATGCCCTTATTCTGAATGTTGAACGAGCTTGCCAGGCGGCTATCGATATGACTCAGCACCTTGTAGCCTTGAATCACTAC
>JAUUYD010000228.1 GCA_030590585.1 Spirochaeta sp. | reverse complement strand
TCTGGCTTCAATCAGAAACCGGAAGATAAAAGTAGACTGGTTCGCCGTAGGACCGAACTATGCATCGGAAATCGGCGACTGGCTGGTCCCTTCGGAAGCCTTCAAAGACCGTATGGGCAGCCTTTCACGAACTATTGGTGAGCAAAATATCATTCCCGGATTGAGATTCGCGCCATTACTCGTGTCAAAGAAATCCAATATCGCCGCGGAATATCGCAACTGGCTGGTAAAGGCTCAAAACGGATCTCCAATGACTGTTCCCGGATACTCCGAGGAACGAGATTCGCTTTATATTCTTGATATCACAATACCGGAAGTTGTTACCCATTTAAAAAGAACTTTCTCCCTCATGAAAGATCAGTGGGGATTCAGAGCATATTATCTTGAGCGCGTCGGCGATACTGCTGCCCGGGGTTTACGCTCGAACAACAGTGTGAATGAAGGCAGTTTACTGAAAATTGTATCGTCCCTGCTTCGTGAAGTACTTGGAAACAAGGTGCTGATTATCGCCTCCGGATTACCGCTTCTAACAAGCTCTGATGTCTGGGATGCCAGGGTTATGGCACCTGCCATAACCCTGATTGAAGGGTTCTCAACACGAAAAAAACGCCGAAAACTCATGTCGGTCACTTCAGCTCTTCTTCACCGTTCCGCATGGAATCAAGTCTCATGGGTTAATGCTTCCGGAATGCTGCCGCTGAATCTGTTCAAGAAAAATTGTGATTCTTTATCCAAGTCCCTTAAAAGTGCTGTAATACTCTCCTCGGGAATGATTACCTTCTCCGGAGATACAAGGAAGCTGAATGATGAGATATGTGACTCAATCATGAATTTTCTGGAGTTGTTCAGGCAATGCCGGAAGGGACAGCTCAGCATTGCTCCGAATATCGGCGGAGGACAGCATGAACCTTTGGTAGTCCGCAATGATACCGGATGGATCGGTCTGTTTAATATGTCGGAAAGGAAAAAGGAAGTTCGCCTGGACCGGGATCGGATGAAAACCTCTCTGGGAGTATCCGCCCCCATTTCCGCGGGGGACCAAACGGTATTTAACAGCCCTGAGATTCATGTGGCCCTCCCTCCCACGGGTCATCGTCTCTTCCGGGGATGATTTTTCGTTCCGGACTTGATGAAGCCGCCCTCGGACCCAGCCTCGGCCCGTTTTGTGCGTGTCTGACGACATTTTCCGGCAGTTCAGCATTAAAAGCCGCCCATCCGGACGACATCCCGGAACTCTACAATGTCCTCTCTGACTCTGTTACCCGAAATAAAAAAGATCCCCGGCGGCTTGCAGTAGCGGACAGCAAGGTACTCTACTCCCCTTCAACCGGTATCAGAACCCTGGAAGCCGGGGTTACGGCATTTCTGGAAGCGGCCGGCTTGTCCCTGCCATGTTCCTTTACTCAGCTCATCAAGACTCTCTGTCCGGCCTCCGATGTTCTGACCCTGGGGGAAACCCCCTGGTTCACCGGAGCAGAAGAGTTTCAAGTACCCTGGAATGATTCACTGCAAACCCGGAAGACAGCGCCTCTTCCAGGTGCCGCCTTGAAAACAGCTCTGGACAAGCTGGGTATAAAATTCGAGATGCCTATTCTGCGTTTCGTACCCGCCCTGGCCTTCAACAATGCGCTCAAAGTTCATAACGGAAAGGGCGCTGCCCTGCGGTCCATCATCACTCCGCTGCTTGAAAAGGCCCTTTATACCGGGGATATCAGGAAGAGCAGCAGTGATATTCACCATATCATCGTCGACAGGCAGGGCGGCCGCCGCTACTACGGCGAATGGCTCACCGAGATTATACCCGGTGCTCCGCTAAGGGCCCTGGAAGAAGGACAGAAACGCTCGGCCTACTCCGTGGGAAACCGGCACATCGAGTTTCTGGTTGGTGCCGACGAACTCTTTATGGAAACGGCTTTGGCATCGATGTTTGCCAAATATGTCCGGGAATCCGCCATGAGACTTTTCAATGCATGGTGGCGGAAAAAAATTCCCGGTATACACCCCACCGCGGGCTACCCCCGGGATGCAAAACGCTTTATCAGTGACATAAAAAGAGCTCATGCCATGCCGGTAAATCCGGATCTGCTTATCCGCCGGCTTTAACCCGGAGAGTAAGACTGCCGCCTCTTGACCCCGGCCCATGGAAAACCTAAATTCCCCTCATGGCAAAACCGTCTCTTTTCGGATTAACCCTGGAAGAACTCAAAACAGTCAGCACGGAACTCGGCCTGCCCTCTTTCGCGGCCCGGCAGCTGGCGGAATGGCTTTACAGACACCGGGCTGCATCATTTGAAGACATGACAAATCTCTCGAAAACCGCCAGAAGCCGGCTGTCGGAGAATTATGAAATAGGAATAAGTGAGCCCATATCGGTTGCGGTATCAACAGACGGTACAAAGAAATATCTTTTCAGCTCTTCCAACCGTTCGGTGGAAACCGCCTGGATTCCCGAAGAAAAACGGGGAACCCTCTGCGTTTCCACTCAGATCGGCTGCCGCCGGGGCTGTAAGTTCTGCATGACCGCCAGGCAGGGTTTTCAGGGGAACTTGAGCGCCGGAGAGATTCTCAACCAATACCGCTCCCTTCCTGAAGAGGATAAAGTTACCCACTTTGTATTCATGGGTATGGGAGAGCCCATGGACAACCTGAATGCGGTACTTCCCACCCTGGAAATACTCACCGCCGATTGGGGATTCGGTTTCAGCCCGAAAAAAGTCACGGTATCCACAATCGGTATACTCGAGGGCCTGGATAGGCTGCTTGAAGCCAGTAACTGCCGCCTGGCTTTAAGCCTCCATTCACCATTCCCTGACGAACGGGCCGATCTGATTCCCTATGAACGCCGATACCCGGCTATTGAAGTATTGGAGTTTTTGCGTCGAGCTGATCTGGGCCGCCGTCGTCTCACCATTGAATACCTGATGATCGACGGTATGAATGATTCATCCCGGCACTCCCGGGAGCTCAGCCGCATACTCGAGGGTCTTGGGGCCCGGGTGAATCTCATCCCTTATCACCCCATACCCGACTTTCCCGGAACACCGAGCCCTGCCGGGCGAATCGAAAGTTTCCGTGATGATCTGAATCACCGGGGTGTTATCGCCACAATTCGCCGCAGCCGGGGACTGGATATCGATGCCGCCTGCGGACTTCTTACCACCAAACGCTCTGATTAATGAATGAACTCTATCAAAGCGGCGCCAGAGGTCATTTTCCGCTATAATGAATAAAAGGAGCCCCTTTTATGGCAGAAAAAACAGCTGAAAAAAACTCCTGGGATATTCTGGACGCCTACCGCGGAGAATTTATAAAAGGCGAATGGCCCACCATTCCCGAGCAGTTTCACCTCTCGGTACACCTCTACCCGGAGCAGACGGCATTCACCCAGTTCTCCCCCGAGGAAGTCCGCATCACCTACCGGGAAGCCCTCGAATATGTCGTGAATATCGCATCATGGCTGGTATCAAAAGGCCTCAAAAAAGGCGACAGGGTTGTACTGATAGGGAAGAACTCACCCTGGTGGGCCCTGGGATATCTTGCCGCTCTTGAAGCCGGAGGGGTTATCGTCCCGATGGATGCCCAGATGGAGGATGAAACCGCAGACCGTCTCATCACTTTCGTGGAAGCCCGTTTCCTCATTGCCGATGGTGATAAACACGAAACCCTGGGAAGTAAAGGTACGGGAATCAAGCACAAGATCAGCCTTACCCGGGGAGTCGGAAGCTTTATTACCGAACTCCCTGCAGGTAAAAAGAAAGCCTTTGAAGAAGCCGGGGAAGACGACCTTGCCGCAATACTCTTCACTTCGGGAACCACCGGTCTGGAAAAGGGCGTCATGCTTACTCATAAGAATTTCATGTCCGATGTCTACCTGGCCTGCCACCCTGATTTCCTCCAGGTGGAACAGAGCGATGTCTGGTATGCGCTGCTGCCCATCCACCACAGCTATTGTATGACCGGAGTCTTCCTGGAGGGCATCAAGCATGCCAGTGAAATTGTTTTTGCTCCGGCCATTGTCATTGATAAAATCATGAAAGATCTGGAATTCGGAGGTGTCACCATCTTCATGGGAATTCCATTGCTGTTCAACAAAATTTTAAAAGGGATGATGAAGAAGGTACGTGCCAAGGGACTCTTCTCCCACATCCTGGTGGGTCTGCTGATGCGGGTCAGCGGGTTTTTCAAAATCGTCTTCGGGGTGAATATCGGTAAAAAACTCTTCGGCAACATCCTGCTCAAAAAGGCCAATTTGTATAACCTGAAATATCTGATTTCCGGCGGGGGACCTCTGGCGCCGGAAACAGTACGCCGCTACCAGGAACTGGGGCTGGATTTCGTGCAGGGATACGGCATGACGGAAACATCACCCATCTCCACACTGAATCCCGCTCATGCCTTCAAGATCAAGGCTGTAGGAAAGGTGTTCCACCTTATAAAGATGATTATCATCAATCCTGATGAGTCGGGAATCGGAGAGGTAGCCATCAAAGGGCCTATCTGCTGTAAGGGTTACTGGAAGAACGAAGAGGCCACCGCTGAGCTTTTCGATGAGGAAGGATGGCTGCGCACCGGTGATTTGGGATACCTGGATAAGGAGAACTATCTCTACCTCACCGGCCGGAGCAAAAATCTCATCGTCTCCGAAGGCGGAAAAAACATCTTCCCCGAAGAAGTGGAAGATCATTTCCAGCTCTACCATCAGATCGAGCAGATAATGGTGAGGGGATTTCTGGCTGATGAAGCCACCCGGGCCGAGGGTATTGAAGCAATCATATTCCCCAGCCGGGAGCACTATGAAAGCCTTGGAACTCTTGAGAGCGAGGCCATTCGCAGAGACTTGATACAGGCTGTAAAGACAGTTAATCATGAACTGCTCTCTTATAAGCGAATTGATCGTATCCGCATTGTAGAGGAAGCCCTGCCCACAACCTCCACCCGGAAAATCAAACGCCCGGTAGTGAATAAAATAATTCCTGCCGCCGGGGAGGGCAGCTTCCCGATCTGAAGGGGGCTGAAATGAAAAGGCAGAGCTAATTTCAACCGTC
>JAUUYD010000211.1 GCA_030590585.1 Spirochaeta sp. | reverse complement strand
GGGCACTTTTCCCGTCATGGCCCTGGATCAGACCGTAATGCTGCTCTCTGAGCCGGGAATCTGTCAGATAACGTTTACCCACTTTGTCGGCGATGATGGCGGCAGTACGCTTTGCACGTCCGAGATCGCTGGTATAAAAGGCATCAAAATTTTCACCATCAAGTACCAGGGCCACCGCCCGTGCCTGAGCCAGGCCCCGGTTTGTAAGCGGGCTGTCCGCATGGCCCTGGTAGCGGCCGGTCTGGTTCCACTCGGTTTCACCATGGCGGATCAGGACCAAAGTTGTTTCGTTGTTCATGTCTGTCCCTCCCGGGAATCCTACACAATCAAAACTCTGCCGTCGAGGATGTATTTGGGAAATTACCGGATTTTTTTACCAGACTTCAGTTCCCTTCTTCCTCTGTCTTGAGAAACGGGAAATCTCCATCCACTTCTGTTCCAGTTCCCGTTTGGCTTTCTCGTCCCGTCTGGATTCGAGCCAGGTCAGTTCTTTACGCATCTCCAACCAGCTGCCGTATCGTTCCGGGACAATGGAGCCGTCTTCAAGTCCTGCTTTAACGGCACAACCGGGTTCGCTCTCATGCCGGCAATCCCTGAATCTGCATTGATCCGCAAGTGCTTCGATTTCAGGAAATGCGGCATCTGCAGAATCCTTTTCACCCCAGAGCTGAAGCTCCCTCAAGCCGGGAGTATCCAGGAGAAGCCTTCCGTCCTGCAGGCGGTGCAGTTCCCGATGAGTTGTCGTGTGCCTGCCCCGGTTGTCGGCTTCCCTAATTTCACCGGTATCCGCCAGCAAATTTCCTGCAACGGCGTTGATAATAGAGGATTTCCCTACACCGGAGGGCCCAATAAACGCAGCGGTGAGTCCCGGAGGCAGCAGGGCTTTCAGTTCATCGATACCCTGCCCTGTCAGTGTACTGCAGGAGATAACATCAATTCCCGGGGCAGCAGTTTCTGCAACAGACAGATCAGCTCTGAGGTTTTCGGCAAGATCGGCTTTATTCAGTACAACTGCCGGATGACAGCCGGATTCCCAAGCCATGGTGACATAGCGTTCCAGTCCCCGGGGGGTGAAACCCCGGCCGTCGCCCAGGGCCTGAACGATAAATAGAACATCGACATTCACTCCCATAATCTGTTCCCGGGATGTTACACCGGCGGTTTTCCGGGAGATAATGGTTTTCCGGGACAGAACGGCAGCGATAATCGAGCTGCCGCCTTCCTCCCGCCAGGCCACCCAGTCCCCGGCAGCCGGGGCCTCCCCCCGTCCCAGGGCCTTTCCTGTCAGCCGGGCATCTTTTTCTTCTCCCTTTCCGCAGCCGGAGACAGCGGCAATTCGATAGATACCCCGTCCCGGTCTGACAACCCGTCCCGGTTTCCATCCTTCCTGTTCGTATTCGGCGAATTCAGCCGCTCGTTTTTCGTTCCATCCCCAATCTTCAAGGGTCATTTCTTTACTCCGAAATTTATCCTGCCGACTATCCTCAGGACACAGAAGACACAGCTGCAGCCGTCCGGGATGCCGGTAAATTAACAGGTAAAGGCTGAGCCTGTACCCCCGTTTGTAAATGAGATGTGTTATCAAGCGGGACAAGCCGCAGGCTGTAAGAAAAGGGAAGTTTTTTTCAAGCCACTATGAAAAGGTGACTTCAGAATAATCCTTTAACACCTAACGGCAGGTATTCCCCGCAGTCCGGGTTTCAATTTTCATAAAAACCTCCTCAAGTTGGTGAATTGTTTATAACTATCATGTGGTGGGGGAGGAGTCAAGAATAAGACCATTCATTTCAAAGCTTCAGACACAGCTGCATCTGTATGAATCTCCATGGTATCCAGAACAGGAATCGGACTCTCTTCAGGGCCAAGGATGAGGGGCAATTCGGTACATCCCAGCACCACCGCCTCAGCACCCTTTCCTGCAAGTTCGGCAGTTATTCCGGCGAGGCGGAGACGGCTCTCATTCTTGAAAATTCCAGCGCAAAGCTCGCCAAAAATGAGTTTATCAATCCATTCCCGCTCTTCTTTCTCCGGAATGAGTACCTCAAGGCCTGCTGCTTCCAGCTTTGCCCGATAGAAGTCTTCTTCCATGGTGAACCGTGTTCCCAATAGAGATATTTTTTTATATCCTCGGCGGCGGGCTTCATCGGCAGTGCATTTTCCGATGTGTATCAGCTTGGCCGGAGCTGCGGCGGCCGCTATATCCGCGGCAAACTTATGCATGGTGTTGGTGCAGATAAGAAGAAGATCAATACCGGCATCAACCAGACGATTTGTTCTGTTGATCAGAACCTTGCGGATCTCATCCCAGTCTTCTAAATCCATAGCAGTTGCCAGGGGCTGGAAATCAACCGAAGCCATAATGATTTCGGCGGAGTGCAGACTTCCCAGTTTCATTCTGACCTTTTCGTTGATCAGCCGGTAGTATTCCCGGGTTGATTCCCAGCTCATACCCCCCAAAAGTCCGATGGTTTTCATGATGCTTTCTGAAGCTTCTTTAACATTCGGCCGGCGGGCATGGCGTTACCGTCACTAATAAATCGTCCGGCCTTGTATAGCCGTACATAGGGAACTTCCCAGTTCCTGTAGGTAGTTTCTTTGAAATGTATAAACTCATTAAAGAGGGGAGAAAGGTCATATTCAAAAGTGAAAATGGTTAAATCAAGATTTTCCGGACTTTCTTTCAAGCCATTGATGGACATGTCCATGAAGGTCCACTGAGGACACCAGCTCTGAGTGAGAATGATGGCAACGGCATCTGATGCCTCGGTAATGTCGGAAGAAAAATCATTATCGCTGATGGCTTTTCGGGCTTGCTCATCACTCAGTTTGACGCGGGTAATCATGGAAAACCTCCGGGTGGTTCAAAGTGGGTGGTACAAGATATATGAAGTATCTCAGGTAGAGCAAGCAGAAACTGGTTGAATTGCATTAGAATCATAGTCATGACTCGACTGACTCTGCTTCGGCATGCAAAAAGCACTTGGGATTATGACGGCCAGATTGATATTGAACGAACTCTGAATGAAAGGGGCCGCCGGGATGCGGCCTTGATGGGCCTTGTCTGTGAAGAACGGCTTCCAACCCCGGATCTGGTTCTTGTTTCTCCGGCGCAAAGAGCACGGGAAACCATTGAGCTGTTTATTGAAGCCTGGAGAAGCTCCAATCCTGAAATTATGGTGGTGGACGCTCTCTATCTGGCGGGTTTGGACGACTGGATACGAGTTCTAACGGGAAAAGTCTCGGAACAGAACCATGTACTGATCTGCAGCCACCAGCCGGGGTTGGGAGACTTCTGCTCCTGGCTCTGCCGGGAATTTGACGGAGAGATACCTTCTGCAACGGTGATTTCAATTTTATTGAAACCCGGAAATTTGGAAAGGGAATCCGGAGTTCTGAATTTTACAGGAAGGGCTAAAGAGTTCCGGAATTAGTGGTGAAGTTTGAACTCCCGAGGATTGATCCCGTATTTCTTTATCCGGCAGGACACTTGTCTCGGGCTGAGTCCGAGGGCTCGAGCTGTCCGGCTGAGGTTTCCCCGCTGCCGGAACAATTCTTCCTTAATGACTTCATACTCCAGGGCCGCAACTTGTTCGGGACAGGAGCTGTTCCGTGCTAATCCGACGGCTCCCCGGACTGCCGGGGGAAGGTCTCCGAGTCGGATTCGGATGCCGTCAAACTTTTCCAAAGACCATGCCATGGTTTCTTTGAGTTCCCGTATATTACCCGGCCAAATATAGGCAATGAGTGCTTTAAGAGCTGTGGGGGATATGGCCGGGGACGGGAGGCTGGAATTTCTGATACTCTTTTCTATAAAGCGCCCGGCGAGCATGGGGATGTCTTCGCTATGTTCTCTTAATGCGGGAACTTTTATAATTGACCTCTGATCGCCGGTCCTTTTATACCATAACTCACGAAGTGATTCAGTCTCCTTCCCCGGAACGGCAGCGGCGATCACACGTCTTTTATCAGCAAGTAATTTCCTACGGTTTGCTTCATTTATAAGCTGCCAATCCGGAACAAAAAGGGTTCCGGTGTTTTCAGTTGATTCAGGTCCGGTAAACGGATCTGAGGGATTCAGGCCGTTGTTGTGAAGAAGTTCCGCAAGATATTTTTTTCCACTGCCGTTTTCACCGAGGAGCAGCAGCGGCCGGCTGGATAAGCTCATTTCCGGGAGCCTGGAGTGAAGATTTCGGCTTGCCCGGCTGACGGCGATCCAGGAAGGATTTACAGAAGTTGCAGAGCACTGTCCTTTCAGAAAACGCCGGCCTCGATTCTTAGCAAGATTTACCCCGCCAGCGCGAATCCATTGTTCCGCCAGCAGGTTAAGAAGAATAGAGAGTTCTTTACGACCACCCTGAAATCCTTCCAGAAACCAATAAGATGATCCAATAGGAAAAGGATGTTTCCAGATTTTTTCAGGTAATGACGCCTGTATCGAAGGTCCTACCCTTTCCACCCTTTCAGTCCAGGAGTAATCGGTTTTTTCATCAATCCAGGTCATCCCGATGGATATTAGTTCCAAGGTTTCAGCCAGCCAGAGAAGAAGCTTCCGTGCAGCGATTCTGGCCTCAGGATAAGAGGTGATGATTTGCCAGCCCTCCGCGGCCAACTGTACGCCATTGGTGAACACTATTTTATTATATATGAATTGTTATACTTCAGGGGATTATAATGTCTATTCCTTGGATGACACGGGCACGCAGTGGCGACAGAGGTCACTTGAAATTTCTGAAATGTATGACGATGATGCAAGGGTGAAGATTGCTGTTTTATTATCCGGGGGCGTTGACAGTTCGACAGCGCTGGTTTCTCTAAAAGAGAAGCACCCGGACGCGGATATTAGCGCTTACTATTTGAAGATCTGGCTGGAAGACGAGCTGGCCTCACTGGGTTCATGTCCCTGGGAAGAGGATATGGAGTATGCCCGGGGTGTCTGTGATATGACGGGGATACCCCTGAAGGTTGTGAGCCTGCAGCGGGAGTATTGGGACCGTGTGGTGTCTTACACGGTGTCGGAGCTCAAGGCGGGGCGGACTCCAAGTCCTGATATTTTCTGTAATCAGCGTATAAAATTCGGGGCCTTTCTCGACAGGGTCGGTGAAACTTTCGACAAGGTGGCATCGGGTCATTACGCGGTGATTTCCAAAGGTGATGATGGTCTGTTCCGTATTCACCGTTCACCGGATCCGATTAAGGATCAGACCTACTTTCTCTCTCATCTCTCTCAGGAACAGGCGGCACTCGCGATGTTTCCCATCGG
>JAUUYD010000169.1 GCA_030590585.1 Spirochaeta sp. | reverse complement strand
GCCATGTATCAGTCTAAATCTTTAGGAAAAGGACGCTATTCATTCTAAAGAGTCTCACTCCACCTGGATGCCTTTACTTCCCATTCACCTTCAAGGGGTCCTTTTACATACTTTACAGATAGTACCAGAGGATCTACAGCGGGTACTGCACCGAGATTGTTCATAATTCCGGTTATTTCCCCTGTTGTTTTTGAGCCGGGCTGTGCGTATGTAGAGTAAACGGCGTACCGGCTTCCATCAGATATCTTCATGTGTTTGAGGAACCTGTCCATCTTCACAGGTATTGTACCAAGTTGAGTGGGGCTCCCGATGATGTACAAATCCGAGGAGGGAATCTCAGAAGGTTCAGCTTCAGAGACCGGATGAATGGATACACCGTATCCTTTACTCTCCAGGCTGTCTGAAAGTAAATCGGCAATACGGGCATTGTTGCCGAAGCGTGTATGATAAATGATGGATACGGTCATCGGGATTAATCCTTATACTTTATATAATGATACATCCGCCTGAGGGTTTCCAGAAAATAACGGAAATTGCCTTTATCACTCGAAGAGTTTCAGAATCTCATCATCTGTCAGTTTGGGAATGGAACCGTCGCCTAGAACACCGGCGATGAGGTTTTTTTTCTTTTCCTGGAGTTCCAGCACTTTTTCTTCGATGGTGCCGGCGGTAATAAGGCGGTAGGCCATAACCGGGCGGGTCTGTCCCATGCGGTGAGCCCGATCAACAGCCTGGGCCTCCACTGCCGGATTCCACCATGGATCGAGGAGGATGACATAATCCGCCGCAGTGAGATTGATACCCACCCCGCCGGCCCGGAGACTCAACAGAAACACTTTAGTGTCCGGATCCTCCTGGAATTGGCTGATCGGTACGTCCCTGTTCCGGGTTGAACCTGTCAGCCGGCTGTAGCGCCAGCCATGCCGGCGGCAGGTATCCTGAGCCCGATCCAGCGCACCGAGAAACTGGCTGAACACCAGGGTTTTATGATCTTCTTCGAGAATTTCTTCCATCAGGTTATCCAACAACGTCATTTTACCCGAAGAAACATGCTCAAATTGCTCACCGGCCAGGGGAGGGTGGATTGCCAGAAGCCGCAGCTTGCTTAAAATACTGAATATTTCGATTCGGGATCTGCCGGATCCATCCGGGTTCTTATCGGATAAGAGCCCTGTAACCTGCTGAAAATACAGATTCCTCATACAGTGGTAGGCCTCAGCCTGGTCGGAGGTCATGTCGCAGTACAGAACACTCTCGTCTTTCGGGGGAAGATCGTCCAGCACCTCGGATTTTTTCCGTCTGAGGATGAAAGGGGCAACGGTCTCAGACAGTCGGCTGAGAGCCCCATCATTTCCATCTCTTTCCACCGGGCGTACATAACGCTGGATAAACTGACCCTGGCTGCCCAGCAGCCCGGGGTTGAGGAAACTCATCTGAGACCAGAGTTCATTCAGGTGATTCTCCCAAGGAGTCCCGGTAAGGGAGAGCCGGTGGGAAGCTTTTAGTGATCGAACCGCCTTGAACGTCCTTGATGAAGCATTCTTCACATAATGGGCCTCATCCAGAATGATGTGATCCCAATCCCGGTCCAGGAATTTCTCGATATCGTTACGCAGAGTCTGATAACTTACGATAATCAGATCCACCTCCGCATCGTTTCCCGGAATAATGCGTTTTCCGGCAGGCCCTGAGTATCGGTGAGAATTCAGAGTCGGGGAAAAGCGTCGAATCTCCGCCTCCCAGTTGGTCAGAGTAACTACCGGACCGACTATCAGTGAGGGCCCCAGTTTACCGTCGGCCTTCAGGCGGGAGAGATAAGCCAGGGTTTGAACAGTCTTGCCCAGTCCCATATCATCAGCCAGACAGCCTCCCAGTTTTTTCTCCTTCAGATGCAGCAGCCATGCATAACCATGGATTTGATAGGGTCTGAGAGTCGCCAAAAAGCCATCAGGGGGGTGAGGGTATTTCTCGGGATTGAAGGAATTGAGACTTCGATAAATTGACCTCTTGCGCTTCAGGTCTATTATGGTCTCTTCGGAAGCCTCAATCTCCGAGTACACAGCATCAATGAGGCTCAAGTTGTCCGGACTCGTGGAAAGAAAACCGCTGTCCTCCATACCGTGACTTTTAAGAAAAACCAACTGCTCGAGGGCTTTATCTGTCAGGGTGAAGTAAGCCTCCCGGGTTCTAACCAACCCTCCCTTTTCCAGCCACTCGTCCAGATCGAAGCTGGTGTTTTCGGTATCGGATTCAATACAGGTATTCAATTCAAGTATATCGCAATCCCGGCGGACCTGAATCCGGAGGGCGCCCCCCTTTCTCACCGGCCGGTCCTCCAATCTGATTTCAACACCCATTCCGATCAGGGCGCCCCCGTACTTACTCAGAACTTCGCTTAACGGTAAATCGAGACGCAGAGGTATTGACGCGTCTCCAGCCATCCGGGAGTACCGGCCCCGCTGCCAGCTCAAGTCCGCCGAAAGAATCTCTTCAGCCTGATTCAGGAGCTTCTCCTCGATTGCCCGATTCCGGAGACCCAGAGGGCGGGACCGGTGTTGTCTGCCGGGTGAAACACCCCTGGAATCGTTTCCTCCATTATCCATTACCACATCGCCTTTTTTCCCCGGGGATATGTGAACATCTTTGTATCGCCATCCCGGGTGGAAATCGGTGATGTTTCCTTTTCCTGAAACTTCCAGAACAAGCCGGGGTGTCAGGGTTTTCAAGGCTTCCGGAAGATCGGGGAGTTCCACCTGAATCTCTTCAGGTATTGAACGTTTCTCTGTAAATCTGGCCCGGATGTCCGATGCCCCGAGAACTTTTCTGGATAGTATCAGACGTAAAAACCAGATGTAGTTTCCGGATTTCTCAATGGCAGCGGAACTTGCATTATTTCCGTCCAGAATAAGTAGATTCTGCCCAGCGGCAACAAGGCCTCCATGTAAGGATTTCTTCTTCGTCAGAAAATCCACCACTGGTTCGTAGGCCGGCTCATCATTGGCGGAGCTGAGCAGGGGCTCGAAACGGAGGCGGACTTTGTCGGCCTGTTCAAATCTCCATGGTTCTCCCCTTGGATTCACCGGAGGGTTATCGGAATCGAGGAGCCGCATCAGGCCTGTGCCGAAATCATCCGGCCCCGGGAGGGCGGGGGCGGCAGGACCGCCAGTTACCCAGGCCCGGGGCATACCTGAGCTGCCGTCTTCTCTCAAGCTTATCAAAGCCGGACGAAGTATCCATGGAGTGCCGGACATATCTGTGAATTTCAAGACGAAATCATCGGATTCACTATGAGACATGATGGGTAATAATTTGCTGTCCAGCACGGCGGCTGCATCGCTTTGAGTCCCCAGTACGAGGATAGCCTTTTTCTCCACTACATCCGGCTCGATGAAGAACAGAAGGTCCTGTTGAGGGTTGAGTCTTGTATCATCAAACAACCCGCCGGGATTCTCAATTTTATTCGCTTCATCGCCGTCAAGGAGTAATGCCAGACTGGAATCTTCAGGACGTTTTTCCGCCAGATGGATCAGAAGTGCCGCCAGATGGACGCAAGGTAAATCACTTCCGCATTCGCAGCTCCACTCATTTCCGTTCCAAAGCACCATGTGAGGCTCGGACTTATCGTCCAGAACATAGGCTCCGGCATGCCCCGGGGGAACTGTATGCAGCCTTTTGTCCCTTTTTTCCAACAGATCTTCTTCATCCAGCCTATCGGTATATTTCCAGAGCCGCCGGGCTGACAGTAAACGCCGTGCCCTAGCGGCGGAAGGGGAGTCGGTGAGTTTCTGAGATTGTTCTCTGGTGATTGGCTGCATGGGACTGTACGGCATTGGAGAGACACTTTACTACGAAGATGAAAAATGAGGTACCGGTGTCGAAATGATTTGACAGTAATGAACTCCTGTTAATACAATAAATCCATACTGATTGGAAGGATTTCCAGATGAGAAGATGGCTGGCCGGTCTCCTGTTTCTCGTTTCCGCTTCGATATTTGGAAGTCAGAATGAATATCGCATTGCGATACTGGATCTTGATGTGATGACAACCCGGGAGGATTTCCGGTTTGTCGGTAAAGGTCTGGCTGAAATAATATCCTTTGAACTCAGTGATGAGGATATTCTGACAGTTATTGACCGCAGTAAACGTAATGCCGCCCTGGAAGAAATCAATTTTTCGTTATCCGGATTATCCGATGAAAAAACCTCTCTGGATGTGGGCCGGCTTCTGACCGCCAACTACATGGTATTCGGCGGAATCATCGAGATGGACCGGAAATTTCTGGTGACCATGAAACTCCTGGATGTTGAGACAGGTACCATAGTCTGGCAGGAACAGCTTCTCACACGGTTGAACAACTATGAATCTGTATCCCGGTACTTTGCGGAATCCCTCACAGCGGCTATCGCGGCAAGGGGAACGGGAGCGGCGGAAGTGCTGATTCCGGAAGAACCTGTACTGGAGGAATCTCCGGCAGGCAATGAGGCCGAAGATAATCGGGCCGAATCCCTGATCGCGTTCTCCGCGGCGGTTGTTGCCATGGATGATGGGGACAAAGAAGAAGCCCGAAAAGAACTGTACCGGGCTCAGGCCATCGATCCCGAGAGCAAGATTGTCAGGCATTATCTGGATATCCTCTCTGTTGTATCACCGAAATTCAACTTCGAGCTTCGGCCCTTTGGGCCGGTGTATAATCCGGCTTATCTGTCCCGGTATGACTCTGATAAGTTTTATATTTGGGAGTCTTTGCCTCTGGCGATACTTCAACCAGAACTGAATTATGAACTGAGTCCCGAAATCTCCACTTATGAGTCCATAGTTGTTATGACGGCCGGTTATCTCTTTCCCTTTGGTGAAAAACATGGATTTGATATCGCAATATCCTGGACCCATATTATCTCACACATTAATACTTCAGTTTTTTATGATTTTATGGGTCAACCAAAATCATCATTCCACTTCTATCCTAACAATTGGGGAATCATCCTTGGGTACGGGATTACCATATCCAGGATATTAAGCCTGGGAATTGCGTTTCATCCAATGATTGCTATATGGGGTGGAAGTAGTATTCCTGAATCCACGACCTTTCAGTATTCATTATCAGCTGGCGGATTACTCACATTTGTTGATGGACGCCTGCTCTGGGATTTCCAGTTTATTTATAGCCATTACCCCCAGTACTACGCTATTGAGAGTGACAGGACTATTTATGAGGGGAAGACACCACTCATTTTCGAAACATCAGTTGTCGGTTCGGCAATCCCGGACAAGTTGTATTTCAGCCTGAAAGGGAATATGGATGCCTATTATGATGATCGTGGTGGATACTATATGCGGATGATTCCAATGGCGGAATTCTGGCCCGCCAGGTTCCTCGCCCTTCGCGGGGGTTATCTTCTGTCTATCCTCGACCAGATGGACACTCTTGTCGTTGGCCATGGTGTCACTGCGGGATTTACTCTAAAATTCGGGAAATGGGAATTTGATACAGCTTATTCTCATTCAGTGACACCAGTTATCAACGTCCCGGGTTACTTGATTCCTATGAATAAACTGCATTTCGGCCTCACCCGCAGCGGGAATTTCATCGGGAAGTAAGTACTGCTCAACTGCTGCTGTCATATTGATGTAATAAAAGAATAGAACAGGTATCGTCAGAGGTCAGCACCTGGATATGGAACCCGGAGTTTAGGTGAAATCCTGTTATATCTGATAGTTGCTGCAGGTATTGTAATACTATACATATATTGGAGAAGAGTTATGAAGGCAACAGTGGTTGATTTGCGATATAAAATGAGTGATGTCCTCAAGGCCTTGGATCGTGACGAGACGGTGGAGATTCTTTATCACGGTAAGAAAAAGGG
>JAUUYD010000073.1 GCA_030590585.1 Spirochaeta sp. | reverse complement strand
GTGTCTTTCTCCGACTACTCCACCGACCGCTGGCCCCGTGAAGCAGCTTTACTGACCGAACTCGGCCAGAAAGCCGGGGTTCAGGTAATCACTCAGGTTGCCAACCAGGATCCCAAACTGCAGAACGACCAGATTGAAAACATGATTCTCCAGGGTGCCGATGTTCTTATCATCATCGCTCAGGACGGTGATGCCGCCGCTTCAGCTGTTGATGCAGCTGCTGCCGAAGGTATTCCCACCATCGCTTACGACCGCCTGATCAAATCCTCCAATCTCTCCGCCTACCTGTCCTTCGACAATGTCGAAGTCGGCCGGGCCCAGGGCCGCGGCGTCACCGCAGTCGTTGACAGCGGTAATTTCGTCATGCTCGGCGGTAGTCCCACCGACAACAATGCCACTCTGTTCCGTCAGGGCCAGATGGAAGTTGTCCAGAAACTTGTTGATGCCGGTAAGGTTACCATCGTAGCCGATCAGTGGGTTGAGAACTGGGATCCTGCAAACGCACTCAAGAACATGGAGAATATCCTCACCGCTCAGAGCAACAACGTCGATGCTATCGTGGCATCCAATGACGGTACCGCTCTTGGTGCCCTTCAGGCCATGAAAGCCCAGGGCCTGGCAGGCAAGGTACCTATCTCCGGTCAAGACGCTACCCTCGCGGGTTGTAAGTCCATCGTTGAAGGTGAGCTCACCATGACTGTCTTCAAAGACGTCCGCAAACTCTCCCCCATGGCCATGGACATGGCTGTTGCACTGGCCAAGGGCGAAACCGTCTCCGGCCTGACAAGCTTCACCCTCGCCGAGCTGACTCTTGACGATTCTCTCAAAGGTTCAGTTCCCTGCCTGTTCCTCGATGTGGTTCAGGTTGATGCCGATAATCTTTACGAAGAAGTTATCCTCACCGGATTCCAGCCTTACGACGAAGTTTACCGTGACATTCCCGAAGCTGATCGGCCTCCTCGTCCGTAATTTTTAAGGATAGAACCTTAGTTAATCGGGGACCGTTTCATATTCGAATCGGTCCCCGTTTTACCCCGATACACGAGAGGAAGATTCTATGTCCGATGACTATATTCTCGAGATAGACAATGTCACCAAGGAATTTCCCGGAGTCGTCGCTCTGTCCGACGTGAGTTTCAACGTTAAACGCGGGGAGATTCACGGTATCTGCGGAGAGAACGGTGCCGGGAAATCCACCTTGATGAAAATACTCTCCGGTGTGTATCCCCATGATACATATACCGGAAGAATTCTGCTGGACGGGGATACAATCAGCTTTGAAAAGGGCGCTATCAGGCAGGCTATTGAACATGGTATTTCCATCGTTTATCAGGAATTGGCTCTGAATCCCTTTTCTACTGTCGGAGAAAATATTTTTCTCGGCCGGGAGCCGGTTCGATTCGCTGATGTCATCAACTGGAACGACCTCTACGGCAAAACAAAAGAACTCCTCGACACTTACGGACTGGATATCCCCTTTGCCGAAACTGTCGGCAACCTGGGAGTCGGTAAGCAGCAAATGGTGGAAATCGCCAAGGCACTGAGTGAAGATGCAAAAGTTCTCATACTGGATGAACCCACTTCAGCCCTCAGCGAAATCGAAGTAAAGATGCTCCATAACATCTTGAGAACCCTCAAGGAAAAGGGTGTTACATGTATTTACATCTCTCATAAACTGGAAGAGTTCTTCCAGATTACAGACACTGTTACGGTTTTTCGAGACGGTCAGCATGTTGCCACCATCCCGACAGAGGAAACAGATACCGATAAACTCATCGCCATGATGGTGGGCCGGGAAATGACCGAACGCTTCCCCTCCCGATCGGTAGAAATCGGTGAACCGGTTTTTTCCGTAAAAAACTATAAAGTCATGAGCACTGAGCATTTGGATAAAACTCTCATCGAGAACGTTTCCTTCGATCTCAGGAAAGGTGAGATATTGGGTATAGCCGGACTGATGGGTTCGGGGAGAACCGAGCTGGTAACTTCTTTATTCGGCGAGATGGGCAAACAGGTTGGCGGTCAAATCACTCTCAACGGTAGAGATCTGGATATCCGTTCAGCCCGTGATGCCATGAACAACAGCATCGGCCTGGTTCCTGAAGACAGAAAAACCCTGGGGCTTATCCTGGAACAATCCATACTTAAAAATATATCCCTGCCGAGTATGGATCGGTTTTCCAGATTCATGCTTATAGATAAAAACAAGGAACTTGAAGAGAGCCGCAGGTTTGCAAAAAGCCTGCGTATCAAAGCCCCCAACCTTCTTGTACCTGTGGAGAAACTTTCCGGCGGAAACCAGCAGAAGGTGGTCATCTCCAAGTGGCTGATGACCGAACCCGATGTGCTGATACTGGACGATCCCACCCGGGGTATAGACGTAGGTGCAAAATATGAGATTTACAAGCTGATGAACGACCTGGTTGAACGGGGAGTCTCAATCATCATGATCTCATCCGAGCTGGAGGAAGTCCTGGGTATGAGCGACCGCATCATGGTGATGTGTGAAGGCCGCTCGACGGGAATACTGACAGTAGACGAAGCGACACAGGAAAAAATTATGGCTCTTGCTACGGCAGCGGCCTAGGCCTAGGCCATAAAAGGAGTCAATATATCATGCCAACTGAACAGAATTCGGTCCTGCTTAAAAAAATAAGTCATGGCCTCAAGGATTACACTGTACTTATTGCCCTGGCCCTTATCTGGATGTTGTTCTGGATTCTTACCGACGGTATCTTCCTCAAGCCCCGGAACATTTCCAACTTGTTCCGCCAGGCTTCCATCATTTCATTCCTTGCCACAGGTATGGTACTGGTTATAGTCCTTGGAAATATTGACCTCTCCGTCGGTTCTGTCGTCGGGTTTTTAAGTGCCGTAACGGCATTTCTCCAAGTAAAAGTTTTTTACGACTTAATGCCCAGACTCTTTCCTGCAATGGAAGCAACCGGTCATGGTATCATGTCGACAATCTTCACAATCATCGTCGTACTCATACTGGCTGCCTTGATAGGAGTCTGGCAGGGCTCGCTTATCGCCTATCTGAAGATACCGGCCTTTATCGTCACCTTGGGCGGCATGCAGCTATTCCGCGGAGGGGTTCTCGGAGTTACACAGGGAAAAACCATCTCTCCGATTGAAAGCAGTCTGGTCTCCATCGCCCAAGGGTATGTTTCCAAACCATTGGGGTGGATTATAGCACTTGGCGTTGTCGGAGTTATATTTTTCACGACGATATTGGGTCGAAACCAAAAAAGAACCTACGGCTTTGAAATCCCCCTCATGTGGAAGGATATGCTAAAGGCCGCAGTTATCGCCGGTATTGTAGTTCTCTACGTCTTTATCATGAACCAATACAGAGGTATACAGATTCCCGTACTCATCCTCGCCTTTCTGGCATTACTCATTTCCTATGTCTCAACCAATACACGCTTCGGCCGTTATGCTTACGCGGTAGGTGGAAACCTGGAGGCCACCAGGCTATCGGGTATCAATATCAAGAAAACCATCTTCCTGGTTCATGTTCTTATGGGTGTGCTCTCGGGTGTAGCAGGCATAATCCTCACCGGATATGTGGCTGCGGGAACGGTGAATGCCGGACAGAATTACGAGTTGGATACCATCGCCTCCTGTGTTATCGGCGGCACCAGCCTCATGGGAGGCAAGGGTACAATCATCGGAGCAATGGTTGGTTCTCTGATAATGGCGAGCATCGTGAACGGCATGAGCGTTATGAACATGGACATCTTCTGGCAGTATATCGTCAAGGGACTCGTCCTTATTGTGGCTGTTTATATCGACGTTGTTTCAAATAAGCAGAAGTCGTAGAATAACTCCCATGTTATTTGGAAAAAATGACGGCGACGAGGCCGAAGTGTTCTGGAAAGAACGGGAAAATGACCTTGGGATGCCGGTACTGGCCAAAACCCTTGGCCGGGTTGTCACAGAAAAATCGCAGGCTCCGCTCTGGGGACTGTTCTATACAACTGAAAAGGCTCTGTATTTCCAAACCTTCCGCTCAGAGAACTGGCTCTCAACAATGTTCTCCGGGGGAAAGAAGGGCAGGGGAAGAACCAGAGATGAAACGATTGAAATTTCCGCCAACCAGATTGAATATTTCCGGGTTAAACCCGGGAAAGGCGGCTTGATGAAAATCTTCCGACAGCCGCCGCTTGTAGAATTACGCTGGAAATCAACTGAAACAGGATCGATGGAAGAAATGGTTTTTGAAATGGAGGGAGATGCCGGCGCTCTGGTATCTTCAATTTCAACAACAGCTTGATTCCAAAACCAATAGAGGGAAGTACCCCCGGGGATTCCCCAGCAAGTACCGGATTGTAAGGGTTTACGATGTATGCCGGCGGGCCAATTCCCCTGTTACCTCTGCCCAGCTTAAACCCGAAGCCTCAAGCAGCACCAGAAGGTGATAGATAAGGTCTGCAGACTCGTATATCAAATCGTTATCATTCCTGGCAAGTAGAAGTTCCACCGCTTCCTCACCGGTTTTCTTTAGAATCTTGTCCAGACCCTGTTCAAAAAGATGGGTGGTATACGAACCTTCCGGCATGGTCTGCCGCCTTTCTGCGATAAGGGCCGACAACTTTGACATAACTTCTTCTGAATTTTCCGGCTTCAAGCTGCCGGTTTCCATCTTCCTGTCAATCCCCATCTCTGATCGATCATCAGGGTCTCTATTCCCCGGCGTAACGCTTCCATAAGGCTTGGTTTCTGAGCCGGCAGGAAGATTAAGCTCATAGCATCCCTGCACTTCAAGGAGAGAGAGGGTTCGTGGTTCCCCGGGCCATGGCAGAACCCGGCCGGTTTCAGGATGTACAAGCCATGGTATGCCTGTTTCAATACTTTTCCGAAAGGCTTTACGATTCATCAAGGCTGCCGTTACTGAGTCCCCGGCAATCTGAACGATTACCGGCCATGCCGGATCTTTCTTTGTGCTGCTCATTTGCAAGCTTCCAGGATTCGAATAGCTTCCATGAGATTCACCCGGCCTTCATACAGAGCTTTACCGAAAATTACACCGGAAACTCCGGCAGGTTTTTCAGCGGCCAGGGCTTCCAGATCAGCCATACTGCCCACTCCCCCTGAAATTATCACCGGGAGACCGGAAGATGCGGCTATTGCGGCGGTTTCAGGAACATTAGGCCCTGTCAAAGTGCCATCCCGGGAAATATCCGTATAAATAATTTCAACTACACCCAGAGTCCGGGCTTGAACCGCAAGATCGGAAGCTCGTAATGAAGAACCGATTTCCCAGCCGGCTACCTTTACCTCTCCGTTCCTTGCGTCGATACCGGCAACAATGACCGGACCGAGTTTCGCGGCCCAGATGGCAACCTCATCGGGCCTTTTCACAAGGGCGGTACCCACAATCAGCAGATCGACACCGATATCCCTCAATATTTCGGCATCTTCAAGGCTGCGTATCCCGCCGCCGACTTCCAGAACACCGGGGAAAGCCTTACGAATGGCTCTGATGGAGTCGCGGTTATTACCCGCTGTTCGGCCTTCAGAACCTCGGGCCGCATCAAGATCAACGACATGAAGACGCCGGGCACCGACTTCAGCGAAGCTCCGGGCTGTCGCGGCAGGGTCGTCTCCGTAAATTTTGGCCGTATCAAAAACCCCTTCTGTAAGACGGACACAATGGCCGTCAAGGAGGTCAATTGCAGGTATGGCGATCATGAAAACAGTATATGTTGTGCAGAAGGCAAGTAACAACCAGCTCATAAAAGGCGGGAATCCCCGAAGGACTTTTGATTCAGTGAAAAACGCCGATAATCAGAAAGAGGAGAGCCCTTATCGTGGAAGACGTCTACACTTTTAAATGGGAAGATCTTGGTAATCTTTCCGATGGACGGCCGAATCTGGGTGGAGAAACCTCTGTTCTGGTCTACCGGCTGATGCAGTACACATTCAAAGAAGCTTTTTCAAAAGAATTCGGAAAACAGAAAACATTGGAGATGATAGTTAATGCAGGTCGTTCGGCTGGTAAACATTTCTGTATCAATGTTCTGGATACCGCCCTTCCATTTAACGACTTCATAGCAGATTTGAAAGAAAAACTCATCACTCTTAAAATCGGAATACTCAGAATTGAAAAAGCCGATATGGGAAAACTTCAATTCACCCTGACTGTATCTGAAGACCTTGATTGTTCAGGCCTGCCGATATTTGATGAATCCGTATGTGATTATGATGAGGGCTTCCTGGCCGGAATTTTCGAAGAATTTACAGGGAAAAGCTTTACCGCCAAAGAAATTGACTGTTGGGCGACTGGGGATAGAACCTGCCGCTTTGAGGTTGAACAAATCGGGTAACAGGAATGAAAACACATCCGGTTCTTATCAGTCTCAATACTTATCTTCAAACTGTATTGCAGCATGGAATTCAAAATGAGGGTTTCCACTTCCCCGGTGATCCGGATTCAATTGAAGATGAAGAACTGAAAACTTTCTGCCGCAGCTTGTCTTTAGTTTTCGAGATGATTAATGAATCATGCCAATTCTCTGAACAGCTGGCCCTGGGAAATCTAAAGACAACAGCATCCCGAAACAATATTTTCACTATGCCGTTGAAAGGTTTACAGGCCAGTCTGGCCCATCTGACATGGCAGGTAAATCAGGTGGCTGAAGGTGATTTGAACCAACAGGTATACTTTCTCGGAGAGTTTTCCAAGTCCTTCAACAATATGATAGAATCTCTCCGGGAAAAACAAGTCCTGGAACAGAGACTCAAGGTAATAACAGACGTACTTGGTGAGGGACTATTCCTTGTTGATACCGCAGGAAAGATACTCTTTGTAAATCCTGAAGCATTAAAGTTGCTTGGTTACAGCTTTGAGGAAATTGAAGGTTCACTCATAAGGAAACTGCTGAGTCCTTCCTCCAACCGCGATAACTCCTTTCAGGACTCCATTACAAAGGGACAGAATTACAATGTAGATGATGGTGCTTTAATCTGTAAAGCCGGGCAAAAAATTCCGGTAATGATTTCAAGCCGCCCTGTTTTCAAGAATAAAACCCTTGATGGAACAGTCATAACTTTCCGGGATATTACCGAACAGAAAAAATATCTACAGTCCCTGGAAACAATCAATAAACTTCTTGAGAAACAGGCCATGACAGATGCTCTTACCGGAATTTACAATCGAATGAAATTTGATGAAATCCTGGCTTTGGAAATTCAAAGAGCAGAACGTAACAATTTCCCCCTCTCGCTGATTGTCTGTGATATTGATCATTTTAAACTGGTTAACGACAACTATGGTCATTCTGCGGGTGATAAGGTACTAAAACGTCTTGTCAAACTCATATCCGCCAATATCCGCAGAATCGATTTTTTTGCCCGCTGGGGCGGAGAGGAGTTTGTTATTCTTTCCCCGGGTACGAATTCCATAGGGACTCAACAGTTAGCGGAAAAAATCCGCAGTAAAACCGAAAACCACAACTTCATTAAACCCGAAAAAATTACCCTGAGTTTTGGAGTTACATCTTTCAAACCCGGGGATAACGCCGCAAAGCTCATAAACAGAGCGGATAAAGCGATGTATAAAGCAAAAGAAAACGGACGGAATCAGATTCGGGTTTCATAACTGCGGCTTAAGGCTCCATGCCAGTTCTTCCCCGGCCATCAGAGGTACACAACCCTGGGAAACAGAGGGAACCCGCCAGGGACGGCGTTCCAGAACAACCAGGCCGGAATTAGCTTCAACTCCATAGAAATGCCGTCCGAAATCACAGAGAAATGGTTCAAGGCGCTTTATGGCGTTCTGCTCCTCAAACCAGCCTGCAAGCGCCGGTAGAATTACCGGAGCTGAATACGTTCCGGCAGGAACACTGCCCGATTCCTTTTTAGCCATAATATGGGGAGCACTGTCGGAGCCGAAAAAAAACCGTTCATCACCGTCAAGAACTCTTTCCTGTATAGCCCTGCGGTCTTTTGCGAATTTTACAACCGGCTTACAGAAGAGATGGGGATTCAAGTGACCTCCCAGGAGCTCTTCCAGGGAGAATAGCAGATGCTGAAGGGTTACCGTAGCCGCAGTGGGGCCCCGGGCATCACCAACAGTCCTGACTGCCGCCTCGGAGGAAACATGCTCCAGCACCATCTTCAACCGGGGAAAGGCATGGCGGATTTCCCGAAATTCCGGCAGAAAAGCCTCTTCCCGGTCAAGTACAGGAGCTGAAGGGTCTTCCCCATGAATACAGAGCACAATTTCGCTCTCTTCCATTACCGCCAGGACAGTTTCTATCTGTCTCCAACTGACGATACCGCCGGAACTGTTGGTTGTAGCTCCATCAGGATAGTACTTCCCCGCAGGAATTCCCGCAGCAGCCAGCTGCCGGATATTCTTAACTGTCGTAGACGGCATAAGCCGGAAAGCCGTAAGCACTTCCAATCCCGGAGCCGCCGCTTCAGCCAGTCTCCGGTACTCAAGAACATCATCAACAGAAACCAGAGGGGGTATGGTATTCGGCATGGCCAGGACGCGGCCGAAAGATAAAGCATGAACACAGGCATAGAGGGGCATGGAATCACCCTGCCTCAGGTGGACATGCCAGTCATCCGGACGGGGAAGGGTTAAGACCCGGAGCCCCATGCTGTCTGTCCTTTTTTGTCTATGTAGATAATATTCTCGCCTTCCATCACCAG
>JAUUYD010000386.1 GCA_030590585.1 Spirochaeta sp. | reverse complement strand
TGAAAATAGGGGTATCGATACTGTTGATACAAACCTGAACCTGAATGGAGTATGGATTCACGCAGCAGAAAGTTCAGTATTTTCCGCAGCCCTGAGGTACTCGGTAGGAGTGGGTGGAAATAAAGCCTGGATTAACAACGGTACCCTGATAAGCGGGAATTCAGGTGAATCTACAGCCCTTATCACTTCCAATAATGGGGAACTTCACCTTTTCAATTCGGTTCTTCTTGCAGGAAATGCCTCAACAGGCGCCTCTACGGGTATTCATGCAAGCGGAATGGTTAATTCTCAGATAATGGGGAACGCCATACATGCCGGCGGTGGTAACACCCCCTCAGAGAGTTACGGTATCAGGTTCTCCAATCCTCCGGATAATGGAACTGATGTCCGGAACAACCTGATATGGTCTGATGTGAGCGCCCAAACCCTGGGATTAATGTACGATTACAATATGGCAGCTTCACCCAACCCTGTCAGACACAACGATTTCTGGAACACCGCAGGAGCTGCGAAATTGGATTTAGGTGAAGGCGGCGGCCCTCGCAGCATTGCAAATGCCCAGGCAAGCATACCAGGTATATACGGTAATTTCGGAGTTCCTGCCGATATAAACATAGACTTCGACTACAGTAGCGATCAAATACAGATGTGGGATATGGGAAGAGCTAATGCCCCCCCTACTGATGTGATGTTCGGTGGTGAAGATCTCGTTTCCAGCGGAGTTGTTGAATACCCGGAAGAGAGCCCTGGTGATAAACGGGACAGGCTGTGGAATCCCCGTACCGGATATGCCGGTATGGGTTGGTCTGTCGGTCCATACGAATACGATGGAGGCAGTTTCCCCCAGATAATTTACGTATCCGAACCTGCTTTCGGGGGCACTCCCGACGATGTCGGGGATGATAGTCATCCCCTGGGAACACAGCAGGCCCCCTTCGCCTCTCTGACCTATGCATATGATATTGCCAGATTCAATATGATGGGTATCCCAAGAACCGATGTGATGGAAATTCGTATCGCCGAAGGGAGCTACGATCTGGATGCACCGAATATGCCTGTCATTGATGCCGGTCCGGATATTCGCATCCTTGGGGGGTATGACAAGGTTTCATGGGCCCGGAATCCATCAGTCAATGTTACAGAGCTCTTCAGGAATACAGGAGCAGATGTCCGGACATATTCAGGTGGAAGCATAAGCAGGGGCAGCCTGCTGGAAGGCTTCACAATAAGAAACCACCATAGTGCTGGCACAACAGACGCATTGGTTATACAAAATGGAGCAGTTCCGGAAATAAGGAATAATATTCTGATTGCCGGTTCCGGAAATCTAAGCAGGGGGCTTAGAATAGAGATTTCTGCCCCACTAATAGTTGATAACAACATTTTAGGGGGATCATCTACAGCAGAATCCAATGGCGTGTTCCTGTTGAATTCAGATAATGTTGAATTTAGGAACAACGACATTACAGGTGGTTCCGGAACACTTACAAAGGGTCTGCATATCCAGAACTCAAGTAATATAGAATTCCGTTCAAACCGGATATCCGGGGGTATTTCAACCGGCGATACTTACGGTGTTTATATATTAAATTCACCATCAACTGATTTTTATGACAACTCAATTCAAGGCGGTAACGGAATCATAACTTACGGGTTCTATATTCAAAACCCTGGGTTTCATTCGATTATGGGAAACAATGTATTCGGCGGAAATGCAACATCAATGTCATACGGATTCAGACTTCTTAATGCAGATAATACTCGTCTTGTTAATAATATTATCCATGGAGGCGATGCGAACCAATTCATCCGGGGAGTCGACATTGATGGCGGTTCAGATCTTCTTTATCTGTATAATAACACAATTTTTGGCGGTAGAAGCAGTATGAGTGATAGTGCTGCTGTACATACTGTTAATGGGTCAAAACCGCATCTAGTCAACAACATCATCATTGCCGGTTTCGCTTTATCACCGGCAGATTCCCGTGGTTACTGGGAACAATCAGGGATGGCACCGGCACGTTTCTTGAATAATCTGCTGCTCAGTATTGAACCCGGAGGTGTACCCTACAGGGAAACCACCGGTACAGACTTGATGGATGTAGCCAATCTGGAATCTTATCTCTTTTCGTCAGGAACAAATGTGGGTGGTACTCAATTGGATTTTGCCGAAAATCCTTCTGATTATTTTCATACATTTATTCCGGGGCATGATTATGGAGAATTCGCCGGAGAAAACTGGCACTTAAGCGGGGGCGGTTCACAGAATGCAGTAGACGGCGGAATCAATCTTGAAACAGATCCGGACTTCCCCTTTAATTTCGATCGGGATGGTACCCCAAGAACCGGCCCCTGGTCAGTTGGTGCTTACGAGTTTTAAACCAGCTCCCGCTCTCCCCCGCTCCAGTAGGCATCACCGTAATCCACGGTAATTTCTCCTCCGGATTCGATGGTACGCCTGGCGATGAATACCACCCGCCACTCTCTGTCCAGGGGGAAGTGATCGGGTTCGGCTGATGGTTTCACCGAAGCATGATTGGCAAAGCGAAGCAACCCGCCTGCTTCCCCGGCATCGATTTCCAAGTTCCGGCCGAAGGTTCGTACCCCGGGGAAGCCCCAGGAATAGTCGGATGTATATCCACCGCCTGAGAGCATTCGGCCGGGGCGGGCCCGGCGGACATCCCCGATATACTCCCCTATCAGCTCTCCGGGGTTTAAGGCATCCAGTGTAAAAAGCCCGTATCCCAGGAGACCGCCGATATGGCGGACTTCAAGAACAGGGAGGCCCTTGCCGGTTCTTAGAGCCCCTCCATACCTTGCAGCCAGGTTATCAAACTCAGTACTGTTTCGGCGGTAATAGAGGGTTCTGGTGACATCAGAGCGTCCCAGAGGCAGAGGAGCGTATCGATTTGTAGTGAGATACTCGATTCCGAGACGGTTGAAAAGGGGCATGAGGGCGCCAGAGGTCATGCTTTATAATACATGAAAAGGATTAATCAGTCATTTCAACGATTAACCCCATAGACTTGACCAGACCAGACCTGACCAGACCAGTAAAGTAATCTTATGATTATGGAAAATATGTATCAGGCTAAAACTCACCTCTCCCGTCTGGTTGAGAAAGCCCTTGAAGGGGAAGATATTGTCATTTCAAAAGCCGGCAAACCGCTTGTGCGCCTGGTACCTTATGAAAGTAAGCCTCTGCCTGTTGTTACCGGCACCCTTAAAGGACGTATCAAAATAGCAGCGGATTTCAATGAACTGTCACCGGAAATAGAAAATATCTTCGAAGGTTATCTTCTACCGTGATTCCTTCCCTGCTTCTGGATACATGCGTCATCCTCTGGATTATCATCACAAAGATCCTTTCGACCGCATGCTTATTTCATCAGCTGCGGCCCACAATCTCATCATTGTAACTGCGGATGAGGCTTTTCACCGTTATCCCATTAATGTTCAAGCTGTATAGAGGTATCAGGTCGCAAAAAAGGCCGTGCCCCGAAAAGGAGTACGGCCCTCTCTATATAAAACCTCGGCAAATGAAATCTGCCGGGTGATGCTTAAAAACTAGTGGCGAAGGGATTTGAACCCCTGACCGATCGGATATGAGCCGATTGCT
>JAUUYD010000150.1 GCA_030590585.1 Spirochaeta sp. | reverse complement strand
GGCGCCTTTTCCGCCACCCTGCATATTGCGGTACATCCAGAAAACCAATCCAAACAGAAGAATAATCGGCAGCAGCTGCAGCAGTATGGATCCGAAAGAGATACCCTTGGAATCACCTTTGATGGTTACCCCGCTCTGCTCCAGAACCGATAAGAGATTGTCATCAAAATAAGGTATAACTGTCTTGAAATTCTCCTGACGGTTATTGACGTTGTAGCGGTGGCCATGGATTTCCCTCATGTCAAGTATGGTTACATCACTGATGTTTCCCGACTTGAGTTCCTGCATGAACTGAGAGTAAGTAATTTCAATCGTATTGCCGGAACGGGTCATTGATACGAAATACAGAAAAAACAGAACCAGGCCTGCCAGAAGGAACAAGGCCGTTTTATTTCCCATATCGAATTTGAAATTGTTATTATCATTTTTATCAGGCATTGGATCCTTCTTGTTCGTACACTATAAAAATATAGACTAATTCTTTATCGGCGTCAGCAGAAGCATCCACAGATGACTTTTCTGTAATCGGGAGGGGTTTTATCTCCGGTTCAGCCTTCCCGCTTACAAATTTCAACTCAATTGGCCAATCGCCGGGTCCCAATTTCAATAATTGCCAATCTGGTGTTTCTTGTATAGAGGCATAAATGCGGACATCGCCAAAAAGTACGTTGAAACCATTTTCAACATCATGCCGGTCAAGGATTACCCGGCCATTAAATTTGTATTCAGCAGTTTCCCGGGACATACAGACATAAGCTCCCTGTCTTTCCAGATTGAGATTGAATGCCCTCCAGGCTCTCCCCTCATTCACAGAGCTCCTGGCTTCTTTCAAGCTCCTCCAGGAGAGACGCCTGTCCGGGATATCTGAACTCTCAAGGTGATTAAAAGCATCCCAGAGAGAAAGGGCTTTTGAATACTCATCAGCGGAATCCCAGTCCTTCACCTTCCATTTCCAGCAATTTACGGTAATAGTCACTCTCAGCTGTTCAGATGCGGTTCTTTTCAAAACTGCGGAGGCTTCAGATGATCGTTCTCCCAGGGTATCAAGTGCCTTCTCCCAACCGGGAATAATATCACTGATCAGGGGAATTAATTCATTCCTTATCCTGTTACGCCTGTAAATATTCTCATCATTGCTTATATCCTCTGCCCAGGGAATGCCTTTTAATACAAGATATTCCCTTAATTCACTGCGGGAAGTTCCAATCAGCGGCCTGAGAGCGTGATTTTTAACCGGATTAATTCCCATCAAGCCTTCCGGACCGGAGCCGGAGAGCAGCCTCATGAAAATGGTTTCCAGCCTGTCATCAGCGGTGTGCCCGAAAAGGATATAATCAGCATTGACTGATTTCATGTGACTGTCGAGTAATTGCCGGCGGAATTCACGCGCAGCCTGCTCAGGCCCGCAGCCATATTCCGATTCAATATCCGTTATAGTTTTAACACCGGGGAGAAGCGGTACAAAAGGAATACCCCTTTCACCGCATAGTTGTCGACAGAGGGTAATTTCACTCTCTTCTTCTGCCGGGGTACGAATTCCATGAACAACCTTCGCTGCATACAGTTTAAGAGGGTATGACTCCGCGATTCCGGAAGCCAGGTCCAGAAGAGCTACTGAATCTCCACCACCTGAAACAGCGATCAGACATACGGCACCCTGCGGCAGTCCCAGCTGCCGCAGCATTTTAGAGAACTGTTCCTCAATTTTCACGGCGGTTCAGTTCTTCCATGACTCTGGCAACAGCCGTATCTTTGAGGCTCATGATTGAAGAAGCTGCCTTAAAACATGCAGATCTTATATTCATGGCTTCCTCACTCTCAGGGATGCCTAGAACATGATCAACAATGCTGACACCCGAAGATGGACGTCCTACCCCTATGTACAGGCGATAGAAATCACCGCTTCCCATTCTGTTTATCAGAGATTTCAACCCATTATGACCGGCGTCTCCCCCGCCCTTTTTTAACCTGCAGGTACCCGGCTGCAGATCCATATTGTCAACAATAACAATAAGATCTTCCACAGAGGCGCTGTAACGGCGCAATACCGATGGAACAATGTCGCCGGAATGATTCATGTAAGTTGTTGAGCGGACCAGCAGCATAGAACGCTGCCCCATACCGCCGGGTATCATTAAATGGAGATAAGACGCGAAAAGCCGCCTTCGTAAATGCAAAGGCGGCTCCCGCATAAGCAAATCAACAACATGGTACCCGGCATTATGCCGGGTACGTTCATATTGCGGACCTGGATTTCCCAATCCCATAACAATGAATGGTTGGGATGTAAGATGCTTATTCTTCGGTTTCAGCCTCTTCGGCAGTTTCTTCACCTTCGACTTCGCCTTCGATTTCGTCTTCTTCTTCTTCAACTTCCTCAACAATAGCCTTGGCATGAGTAATCACGACTAATGTCAAAGAGGTATCGGAACGAACCTCGACGCCCTCAGGAATGGCAATTTCATTAACATGCATGGAATCACCTACATCGAGAGATGAGACATCAACCGTGAATCTCTCGGGCATATCCTTGGGAAGACAGCTGACTTCCAGCTGTGATATCTTCTGCTCCAGAATACCGCCTTCCAAAACACCAACAGGAGTGCCGTTCAGAACAACCGGAATGAAAGTGGTAAGTTTCTTACCGGCATGTATCGCATAAAAATCGATATGATGAACTCGTCCGGTCAGAATATCATCCTGAGTATCTTTGATGAGAACGTTATGTTCATCCTTGTCCAGTTTCAGTTTGACGACGGTATTACCCGATATGTTCTGAAACCTTAAAGCCCACTCTCTGGCATTGATACTTACTGCTTTGGGCTCACCTTCTCCATAGAGGACGGCGGGAATCCACCCGTTCCTACGAAGTTCTCTGGCCGCTCCCTTATTGGAAGCTTCTCGTTTTTCTGCGACCAGTTGCATATTATTCATGAGATTCTCGCTCCTCCGTCGTAACGGAAATTAATGCTGACTAGGACGGCAGGGATCGAACCTGCGAATGCCGGGATCAAAACCCGGTGGCTTACCGCTTGCCGACGTCCTATCGGTTGGTGTTCGCTCTTTTTCAGTATTTTCCGCTTCCACCTGCGGCAGTCTCTACGGCATCTCCCATACTTTCATACTCTTCAAGAATTCGATCCTGCAATCGAGTCCGGAACGCAGTATTTATGGGATGTGCTACATCCTTATATTCGCCGCTTTTGGTTTTACGGCTGGGCATTGCAATAAATACACCGTTTTCACCCTCGATAATCTTTACGTTGTGTACAACAAAAGAATCATCAAAAGTCACAGTTACATAAGCTTTCAACTTCCCGTCGGCGTTTACTTTCCTGATGCGGATATCAGTGATGTCCATGCCCGTCCTCCTGGAGCGGTTACCGATCTAGCATTATATTGATGCATTCAAGGTCAATCAAGTACTTTAGCTCGATAGATAACAGTAAGCATTAAACTACCGGTTTGATCCGGCGAAACCTGTAATTTTCATTATAAATCAGTATAAAGGGCTTTATGGCAAACCGGTACCCCGTATCCATCGGGATTGACGGTGAGTCTTAAAAAACCTAATGTACTGTCAGTCCGTCATTGGGAGCGTTATATGCAAGCCGACGAGAACGACGTATTCGACGACAGCGTTGATCCATATGACCGCAGCGTTGATTTTGAATATGATGATGGTATAGCTGATGTACCGGTGGACGATCTTGATGATACTGCTGATGCGGATGATGCGGACTGGGACAGCAGTTATGAAGATGAACCTTCAACACAGCCCCAGCAGGTCGCATCATCAGATGAGATGGCAGATTACGACGATCTAGAAGACTAGGCCTCCCCTCCTGAACCGAAGATAATTACAGATTCAAACCATCGCTCTTCAAGTGCGTAATAATTCCTGGCTTCCGAATCCATCAGACTTATTACAATGTCACCACCGTCAATGATTCTCCAGGAATTTTCATCAGATCTCTTGCCGCCGCTTCTGGGTTCAATACCTGACTCCCGTAATTTTTCCTTCATTGCCGCACTCAAGCCCTGCATATGCACTCGGCTGCTGACTGTTCCGATAACAAGGAAAGACGCCCAGGAGCATTCAGGCCCCATTTCCAGAGCAATAACATCCAGAGCATTCCGATCTTCCAATAACGCACAAATTTCCAACACTTCATTTTTTAACATATCGTCCATCAAAATCCTTTCCCAGGATAATAGTGACATCTACTGTCTCATCCCGATTTTCTTCAATTTGAGAATATATCTGCTCGCAGCGGATCAGTTCTGCAACCCGTTTTGCGGCATCCGGGTTTCCACGGCGGTCTAAAACCACAGTCCTTTCATAATCATTAGCTTCGGCATTCATGATCGAAGCAATACGGAAACCATAACTTTTATATAACTGAGCAGTCCTTGAAGCCAGACCTGTTACAGCGGTTCCATTGAGTATCTCAATTCTGACAGTCAGTAAATCTTCTCCGAAGACATAACTTTTCTCAAGGGTATCAATAATTCTCTGTATAGTTTCCTTGATTAACTTCCCGTCATAATATGGAAAAAGAACATTTTTACCGTCCAAAGATCTACGGTTGCCTAATATTCCCTGAAATACAAGATGGTCTGTATCCATGGAGGACATGGCAGCTATAAAGGTTGACAAGCTCTTGTCATCAAGGTCTGAGTCAATAAGATCACGAATAAAGGGGAAAACCTCTTCAGAAAGTAAACCCTCACTCTTTTCACCCATTGATCGAAGTAATGATTGGCTGATTCTATGTTCACGCTCAGTTCTTTCAGAGCTCAGCTCCTCCCCGGGTTGATATTCGATGAAGAGTCGAGCTTTTGCACCATCCAGCTCAACTCCTCCCGGAGGAAAAAGATATCTGACACCGTCTATGGAATCATCAACAGCATTTGGAATAAAGACATCAATACCTCCCAGATGATCTACAAATCTTTCAAAACTCAAGGTGCTGAATCTAATCAGAAAATCAATATTGATACCAAGGAGACCGCCAACCGCCTGCTTGTAGGCTGTCCAGTTTTCGGGGTCATAGATTGTTTCCAGCCTGTCAACCCGGTCAATGGAGGAAAGAAGGGTACCGGTTTCGTCGGGAATATCAACTAGTGCCCCATTCTGATTCACCGGATTGTAAAAAAGCACTTCTGTCAGAAGGGGCTTTTCGCCATCATCAATGATAAGAAGAATACTCAAGGTTTCCTCGCGCTTCATGGCTTCAGTAAAAAGATCAATTCTCAGGCTCAAAACCGCCCACACAACCAATGCCGCAATCAGAATAACAATGAGAGCCAGATACCAGGTAATATTTTCAGGTCTTCGCATCGGCATAAAGCTTGTTCCTGTAAATGTAATCAGCCACGGCTGCCGGTACGAGTTGATTCAAATCGAATCCATCAGCTATTTGTTGTCTGACCTGTGTTGAGGAATACGGCCAGATCTGATTATCAAGCCGGATGGACCGAAACGGAAAATCCACAGGAGGACCGGGAATCCGTTTTGCCAATATGATGTCCACCTCCGAAACCAGCTCATTCACTTTTCTCCAGGATGAGAATCCCCGGGCAAGATCGTCTCCTATGATTAAGGCGATTCTGGAATCGATAATTCCCGAAGTCATAAGCTCTCTGATTGTGTCTATACTGTAGGAAGTTCCGCCCCGGCGTATCTCCCCATCCCAGATTTCCGCCCATTGAAAATCTTTTAAAGCCAGCTTCAGCATCATCACCCTGTCTTTGTCAGAGGAACCATCGATAAGGTCTTTATGAGGAGGATGATTCGCCGGAATAAAAAATATTTTGTCATATCCGATCTTTATCACATCTTCGGCCAGGGCTATATGACCATTATGAATCGGATTGAAAGAGCCGCCTAAAATCGCAGTTTTCACCGGACAGCAGAACCCCATTCAATAAAAGCATCAATCAGTTTATTTAAACCATCCCTGGTATAAACAGAAACACCCAATACCTTATCCTCCGGAAATGACTCGGTCAGCGAGATGAGTTTTTCACCGGATTCATCAAGGTCGGTTTTTGAACCAATGATTATTCGACGTTTCTCCGGTAAATGAGCATCATATCTCTTAAGCTCCTCTTCCAGAAGCTTCACGGCATGGGAAGGATCTTCTTCTCCCAGATCTGTCATATATGCCAAAGACCCTGATCGGCCGATATGCCGTAGAAATTCATGCCCCAATCCAGCCCCTTTCGAAGCACCCT